>CAYJRP010000007.1:0-12129 GCA_964372675.1 Candidatus Woesearchaeota archaeon
TTTTCATTTTAATTTTGCTTTGCAAACTTCCAACAATCTTAAAGTTTTTCAAGTCCAATTCATAAACTCCTTTGTTCTCTTTTGCAATTCCTCTTTTAACAAATCCAGAGATACTTTCAGCAAGTTTTTGCAAGTTTAAAGCTTCTAATTTATTATTGCGATAAGATTGTTTTGTCTGCCTTTTTCCAAAATAATCCGGCCCAAATACCGCCAAGACATACGATTTTCTATGGTCAGCTCTTTTTCCTGTCCCTGACATGCCAAATCCTCCTCTATGTCCGCTGCCTCTTGCTTTTTTCTTGAAGCCGCGGCCATGACTGTGGCTGCCCCTAAATCTGCCTGACTTTTTTCTTCTCTTAACTTTCAATCCCATAAGTCTTCTCCTCCTTCATAGTCATCATGATTAATGTCTTCAGCATCCTTTGCCCTTATTTCATGAATAAGCCTTTGCTCCTCAAGAGCTTCGACTTCATCTTCTGAAAGTTCTACAAAACTATCGCCTTCCCAGCATTTCTTGCATTCTTCGGGAGGCAGCTTGCCATAGGCAATCTCCCCGCACTCGCATTCCCATGCGCTTCTCTTTGTCACTTTCGCCATATTTTTTAAAACATCCTTTCAACTAATTTGTTTATCTTGTCTTTATTATCCCCGAGGACGCCTTTGCCGACGCCAAAATGATTCTTGCTTTCAATTCCCCCTCGTGGCGGATGCAATCTGAAAAATGGCTTTAATCCAAATTCATCCAGCGTCTTGCTCCCAAGATGCTGTAAAATCTTAGAAGCGTCTATCTTGGCTCCTTTCTTTAAAGGCTGCCCCCTCAATTCAATTAACTTTGCGAGATTTTCCTCGCTTATTCTTCCATAGGCAACATAATTTCTTAAATGTTGCAATAACTTGAGGTTAAGAAGAGTCTCATTCAAAAGAACAGCAGAATATTTTTTTCTTAATCTAAGCTCATGCAATGTTTGCTCGACTTTCCCTGAAATTTCCACTTGTCCGGATATTCTTATGACTAAAATCATCTTGTTTTCTCCATTTTTGTTGTTTTTTCCAAGGCATCAATGCATGCTTTTGCAAAATTAAATGTGGTTCTTACCATTCCATCAGTTGAGCTGTAAACATCCTTTATTCCGGCGAGTTTCAAAATTTTCTTGCCTTCATCGCCAATAACAAGGCCTGTTCCTTGAGGCGCAGGAATTAGCTTGACCCGAACACTCCCGCATTTTCCTTCCACAACGTAAGGAACAGTATGGGGCTCTCTGCAGGAGCAGTCAAAATGCGCGCAGCCCCTCCCTATTTTAATTATGTTAAGCTTTGCTTTTCTTATTGCTTTCTCTCTCGCGGGCAGAGTTTCTTTCGCGCTTCCGGATCCCAAGCCAACATGCCCTTCTCTGTCGCCGACAACAGCCATTGCTGAAAAAGTAAGAACATTTCCTTCCATAGTTTTCTTCTGAGTCTGCCTCCACGCTCTTCTCTTTCCTCCGCCAAATTTTCCTTTGGCCTGCCCTATCAAAAGCAAGTCAGTTTCCAAGCGAAGCAGGCTGTCAACTATTTCCGGCTCAAGTATTCGCTTCTTCTTTTCAAGGATATCATCAATATTTTTCTCTTTTCCAGATTTCACTTCTCTTCCAATTTGAGTTTCAGGCACCCACGAGGCAAGCCTGCTTTTAGCTTCCTCCTCCTGCCTCTCTTCTCTGCTCATGAACTTGTCTAGCTTTGCTAATTCTTCAGGCGTGGGTTCTATCATATCCTTAGGCTCGTTGATGCTTTCTTTTTCTGCCATTTTAAATTAAACCCGCCCTTTTCATTAGTAAGCTCATTGCTGTTCTATGGAAACTTGTATGGGGTGGACCCTGGAAGAAATCTGCAGACGAAAGTGTTTTATCGTTTGGTTGTGTTAATTTACTACCCCCAATACCAATAGTTACAAATCTGCTAGGATCTCGAGGATTAAGACTGATGACAAAATAATGAAATGTATCCAATCCATGCAGACCAGCTATTCCATATTCATTTCCTATATACATCCCTTTTCGAGGAGATATCTCATTCCCTAAAATTAAATTATGCGCTTCTCCTTCCTCCAATTCAACTTTCGTTCTTTGTCCTTCCATTATTTCAGCGCCTCCCTTATAGTCTTAATAAGCTTTCCTATTTCTGGTTTTTTCATAAGCATTTCTTCAGAAGGCATTGCATCTTCAGAGCAAGGAACAGAAAAACCAGAATCTCTTAAGCCTTTTACAAATGCATAAATTCTGGATTTATGAACATTTCTCTGCAAGCCAAGGTCTAAAATTCCTTCCTTAATTTCCTTTGATTTTTTCCCAAGATAATATCCTGTAAGATATGCAGCAGGCAGACTCTTTAAACTGCCTGATAATTTTTCAGGCCATCCTTTTCCCAAAAGATCTTTTGAAACAACTCCAACAATTACCTTATCTTGAGCAATGTCTGAAACAACAATCTGCCCTACGATATATCTGTTTGTTTTTCTGACAATAACTCTCGGCATTCCCGATTTCAAGAACGAAAATCTGGCTTTATAGTCTGTCTTTCCTTCTTTCCTTCTTCTTCTGATTGTTCTTCTTATTTTGTCCATTATTTTCTCTCCTTCATCAAAAGCTCAACTCTTTCTTTCATGTGCGACTTGCTTCTGAAAATTTTAGCCCTTATCTCTTTTCTAAGCTTTGCATACTCATTCTTGGAAATTGTTCCGTGCTTCTTAATCTCCCCGATATAACTTCTTAGTTTTCTTACCAATACAATATAATTGCTCTTTCTATTTCTTACCTTTATCTTTATGCTTCCAATTCTTCTTCTGCCTCCTGCCCGATTTTTCTTTCTTCCATGCACTTCTCTTATTGAGATAGCCCCGGAGCTTACAAGATCACGCACGTCTTGCTTTGTAATCGCATCTTTTATCTCATCAAGCCGGTTTTGATTGAATAAAATCCTATTTTTCCCTACATTAAGTGTCCTGGCAGCAAGATTCCTTTTCTTATTGAGCTGCATGTGTATTTTCCCCCATCTTCAAATTTCCAATTTTCATTTTCATTTCATCAAGTTTCTTAATTATTTCCATTTTCTTCTTAGCCCCGAGTCTCCTGCTTAATATCACAAGATTATTTTTTCCAAGGTCGTTTAAGTCATTAAAGCTTCCAACAACAACAGGAATAAGCCCGTTGATTTTTCCAGATTCTTTTCTCGAGTTTTTATACCCTATGCTGGGTCCGACAGGATATCCAACTCTCATTTTTCTTATTTTGTTATGCCTGCCCTTTGCCCTTCTCCATTTTTGAATCTTTTTTCTATTCTTTCCAAGCCTTGAATACCTCATCCAGTCTGTTCTTAAAAATTTAGTCATAGGTCAGCCCCCGGCTTCTTTGTGATGAAACAACCGTCCTGAAAAATACGCCGGTCTTTTTTTGAGACTTTTGAAGCTCTTTCAATATTGGCTGCAGTCTGCCCGGCTTTTTCCAAGTCAGCGCTTTCAACGGTCATCTTCTGCCCCTGGACTTTGACCTCAACGCCTTCAAGTATTTCAGCAGCCCTGTTCACTTTTTCTCCAAGGAAATTGCTTATTACCAGCTTTTTGCCATCGACTTTTACAGTCATGGGGAAGTGAACATAACAAATTTCAAGCTCGTAGACAAATTTCTCCTTAAGTCCGTGAAACATGTTCTTTATATGAGCGCAAACAGAGTCAACAACAGCCTTGTCTCTTTTGTTTGTCCCCAAAAGAGATATTTTCATCTCATCATTATCTATTTTAATAGTCAGCTTAGGAACGTTGATTTTCTTCCTTAATTCAGCATTTCCCTTCTTGCATATAATATCTCCATGCCCATATTCGCAGTTTATTCCAGATGGAATTTTTATTGCAATCTCATAGTCCTTTCTCATTAGTAGAAATAAGCAATCAAGCTTCCTCCTAGTTTTTTATCAAGAGCAGTTTGGTGAGTCATTAATCCCCGGCTCGTCGATATAATTAACATACCCATGCCTCTTCCAGGCAAGTATCTTCGTATGTATTTGTCTATATTCATGGACTTAACCAAATACCTTGGTTTGATAGCCTTGCAGAAATTAACTTTCCCAAATTCAATAGTCAAATCTTTGCCATTTACATGATATTCCTTAATGTAACCTTTAAGTTTCCCCACAGCAAACACATTAAGCAGGAACTTTGAGTGATGCTTTAAAGTAACTTTGTTCTTTCCAGATTTCTTGGCGTTCATTACCTGGTTCAAAGCATCTGCAACAATATCGTGGCTCATTTTATTAGTTATTTAGCTGTATTTCTTAAAGCCAATTTCCTCCGCTATTTCCCTGAAGCATTGCCTGCACAGGTTAATGTTATATTGTCCCAAGTGGGCGCCAAATCTCCCGCATCTCTTGCATCTCTGCGCAGCTATTCCTGTAGTCCTGGCCTTGGGCTTGTTGTACTTCAAAAATCGCTTTGCTATAACTGGTTTGTTCTTCAAGTTTCTTAATATCTTATTCCAGTCGCTTGTAGTCATATTGTTCCAACTCCTTTCAGCATTTTATCATATTTGGCAAACTCTTTGCTTCCTTCTTCATAAGACTCACTGCGGTCACCGAATATAATTCTACTTGATTCAGCAATATAAGCAGTTATATCTATTCTCCCAAGAGATTTTTTGCCATCTGTATTTCTAGTCGCGATCAATCTTACCCCAAATCCAGAGTCTTCCCGATCAGCGTATACAACAAGCCCCTTGACCCTTTGGCGGGGATTAGTTACTCCAAGAAGCTCAACTAAATCGCCTGTCTTTGTCCTGACTAAATCCTCGCCTTCCCTTATTATTCTCAATGCAGAATGTTGGCTAAGCATCTTAATCTATCTCCGTGTCAAATTTATCTTCCATAAATTCTATAATTTCTTCTTTAGTTACATGCTGTTTTGCAGGCAGATTTCCTTGCTTTATCTTTCTTTTTTTAACTCTTACTCCGGGCCTTTCAAAAACAACAGCCACGTTAAATCCCCTTATTCCAACTTCCCGTACATATTTCATTCCGGGTATGTTAATATACTCGTCAATTCCGAAGGAGAAATTATTTCTGTCAATCTGGCTTTCCTTCAGCTTATTATCAGCAGCTCCAAGCAGTTTCCTTAACACCTCTATTGCTTCCTTTCCCCTAAGAGTAACGCTTGCTCCAAGCTCCATATTAGGTTTTACTTCAAATGCAGGGATTCTTGTTCTCGAGCCTGACTTGTTTATCTGCGCCTTTTTTCCGCTTACAAGCTCTAAAAGTTTTTGGGCTTTAACTAACTCAGCTTCAACAGCGCCGGTGCTAAGCACAACCCTGGCAATTCGAGGTTCTCTCATCACATTAATTTGTTTTTCCGCGTTCATATTATCATTAAGTGAGACTTATCAAGCTCAACTTCCTTCCCGTTTTCTAAATGCAAGGTTACATTGCTTTTTTCTATCTCTTTTATTTTCCCGCTATGACCAATGCTTCTTCCTGAAATAACAAATGCCTCATTTCCCTTGGCCATTTTAATTATTTTTTTGATTTTTCCCTCAAAATCAATCTCAAAGCTGTCTCCGACAGAAACTTTCTCTTTTGAAAGCAAGTTAGTTCCATCGTGAAGATTAATCTGCGTTTTCTTTCCGGAAAGAGTTTTTTTCCCTGTCACCTTGCATAATCTAAAATTCTCTTTTGTTTCATCAAGAGAAAATCTTCCAGTTGGCAGAATTGTAAGCTTGTAATTTTTTCCAATGCTCAAAATATTAAACAATCTAATTGCTTCCCTGAAGTCTTTCACTTCTTTTCCATTAATTTTGATTATTTTTTGCTTGACCATCTCTCTCACTTCTCTTGCTGTTTTAGCAAATCCAAGCATATCTCTCACAGCAATCACAACAGGAACTCCGGAATGAGCATGGCTTAGACCGCGGGCTACATATTTTGTCCCTTTTCTAGGCAAAGGCAATGCTCTTATTGCCTCACTTCTTGTCTGGTGCATTTTGCTTTTTCTCCTGTGTAATTTGAGTTTGAGCAGCCTTCTTAAACCTTTTTGAATCGTCCATATTGAGAGTTTGAATCTGGATATTGCTCGGGTCAATGTAAACATTAACCTTAGTCCCGTCAGCTTTTTTCCTGTTTATTCCATCGATAGTCACTTTAAGTTTTTTCAAATCAACATCAAGAATCTTGCCTTTCTTCTTGGTAAATCCTCCGCGAGTAATCAAGACTTCATCGCCTTTTCGCACAACAACGCTTCGCATAGAATGTTTCTTTCGAAGCTCCTTTGATAAATTAGCATTAAGCATTTTATGTCGAATATGAAATGGAGCATTAAATCTGTATTTGCGTTGCTTTCTTGGTTGAGAACTTGAAAGCCACGACGTAGAAAAGTTGGATTTCATTTTATGAGAGCACCTCAATATTAGCTTCAACTGCAGCATATCTTTTTTTGGCTCTTCCATAAATTCTTGGATTATTTTTTAACACAGCATAGCGAGCTATGTTATCCAGGCTTTTTTTGGCTTGTACAAGAGCATTTGCACTATCAATAAGCTCACCTATATCTGCTAGGGCTCTTGCTTCATTTAAGGTGAAATTTAAAAAAATAAGGTCTTGGGCATAACCTGCTTGGTTTTCATTAATTATTCCAATATGCAGCAAAGCTTTTATTTTTCGTTCCCGGTCATCATATGCATCAATTTTTCTCCTCATATTAGCCTTAAAACTTTCAGTCATCATTTTACAGCACAAACTGCGCGATTTTAGCGACAGCTTTCCACCTTTCAGCAACTTCTCTTGCAACAGGCCCCTTAATCTGAGTCCCCTTTGGATTACCTTTCTCATCCTTTAACAGTGCAACAGCATTATCTTCGAACATTACTCTTTCTCCAGTGTTTCTTTTGTAAGATTTTCTCTGCCTTATCACAACAGCGTCGAAGACCATGCCCTTCATGTCCGGTTTTCCTGCTCTTACAGAAACTTTTACCTGGTCGGCAACTTTAGCGAATTGCTGCTTTCCCTTGGGAGTTTTTCCTTTCTTTACTCCAGTTATTCTGACAATTCTTGCCCCGCTGTTATCGCTGGCGATGCAGTTGCTTCCGATATTTAATCCGCGTGTTACATTTGCTGGTATTGCTTTCATTTTTTCTTCTCCACAGAGTCAGCTTTTCTGACAATTTTAATAAGAACAAAGTGAATCATCTTGCTAAGCGGCCTGCACTCCATGACTTGAGCATAGTCTCCAACATTAACGTCCATTCCTTTAGGAATTCTTGCATGCAGCCTTGTTTTTTTCTTCATGAATCTTTCATACTTTGGGACACGGACTGTTCTTTCAAACTCAATAACAACTCTTTTGTCAAACTTTTTTGTGACATTTCCTTCAAAAGTCCTGCCGCGGGTTCCAACTAAGTTTTTTTCTTCTTTCTTTTCTGTTTTTCCTTTTCCTGTTTTCTCTATCATTTCTATTCTATCACCTCTATCTGTTTGCGACTTCTAGTCTTCTACTGAATCTTCAGAGAATCCTAATTTTATTAGGATTGGTTTGACCTGCCTCTTGTGGTCTCCCTGAAGTTCTATGATGCCGTCTTTGACGGTGCCACCGCAAGCAAGCTTTTCTTTCAAAGCCTTGGCAGTTGCCTTGACGTCAATGCTTTTGTCAAAGCCCGACACCAAGGTTGTTACTTTTCCGTATCGCCTTTTCTCCGTCGATACTTTTATTTTCTGCTCACTTTTTGCAAGGTCTTGCCATGCAATCGCATCAACAGGTAGTCCTGTTCTCGGATCTATTTCCATAGTTTATGCTTTTTTCAACTCCCCAGGGGTTTTGGCCTCTGTACTGCTGAACGAAAGTATTCGCGCAATTGCCTTTTTAATCTCTTTGGTTTTTGCATTTGTCTTATGAGCAGTGACGTTGGCTTTTACCAATTCTCGTCTAAGTTCTTCGAGCTTTTCATTTCTTGCTCCAGCGTTCATCTTTACAACTTCAGAATTTTTTAGGACCGCCATTATTCAATTTTCCCCTTTGTTTTCTTCGACTGTTTCTTTTTCTTGCTTGGTTTTGATTCAACTGCAAGAGAATCAGCAGTGTTTTGAACAACTTGCTGTCTCAATCTTGATTTCAAAGCATCATCAATAATTATTTGATCATGAATAATTGCATCAGGGGGCAAAATGCTTACTTTTATTCCCACAACACCAAGAGGAGTTGTAGCTTGAGTCATTGCTTTTTCTACAACCTTGGAAGGATCCCCTGTCTTCTTCATATGGCCCTGTGAAAATCTCCATGTCCTCGCCCTGTCGCTTGGAAGTTTGCCCGACAAGACAAGTTCAGCTCCAAGAGCTCCAGATTTCATGATTGCGCTCAAGGCTTTATAAGCAATCAGCTTGAATTTTATAGAGCCTTTCCTTTCCAGCTGTATTGCAATGGAGTCAGCAACAAGCTGCGAGTCAAGCGTTTCATTGGTTATTTCTTTTATTTCAATATGGGGATTGTCAAGCTTAAATCTTCTTTTAAGAACATCAGTAAGCTCATCTATTTTTTCCCCCTTTCTTCCAATAACCAAACCCGGCCTGTTGGTTGCAACAATAATCTTTTCTCCAATGGGGGTGTACTCGATTGTCACGTCGCTGATTTTTCCTTTTCCTAAAGATCTCTTTACATATTCCTTTATTCCAAGCTCTTCTTCTTTAAATCTTACAAATTTTTTTTCTTCCATTTTATGCAAATACCTCTTCTAATACATTTATTGCTTTTTCTCTTTTATCCAGAGATGTATTAATTATAGTAATATAACTTCTGCCATTATCAGGTTCACCTCTGAAATGTTCTACGGTACAATCTTTTATATGGTAAACTTCATATTCCCGATGAGGTCTTACACCCACATCAAGGTCATTAGTATCCACACCCAATATACGATGATCTGGTTCAAGTCCGTAAAAACTATCGGTCGCTTGTGCAAGTTGTGCCCTTGCATTTACTCTTTGATGGAGAAGCGAAACCATTTCTGCATAGCAGTCAGAATTAAAGACAAAAAGATGTTGAGTGTCGGCTCTTGAAGAACGTCTTATATTAAACCTACCAAGTTTAAACGGAATCTCTTTCTCTACTTGCACTTGTTGTAATTGAATTTTAGTCATGTTATTGATTCATCTCCATTTCTTTCGCTTTTAATATGATATGGGTTCTCTTTGCTCTTCTGCTTCCTGTTTTCATTGGTCTTGATGCCCAGTTTGAAGATGCCTCATAAATTATTGTCTTGTCCAGGTCAAGCCCATTTACTATTGAATTTCCTTTTAGAGATTTAAGAACAGTAATCATCAAACCAGAAGCTCTTACAGGGTATCTTCCAGACATCATGCCCATTCCTTTTCTATGTGGTATTTCACCTTTATATGGAATAGCAACTTTTAATTTTATTACTTTATCCAAGTCAGCAATAGCATCGTCAATCCTTTTTCCTTTGATAAAGTTGCATATGTACATTCCATGTCTTTTTGACATATGAAGTCCTTGAGGATTAACCATGGCAAATTCTTTTTTGACTTTTGGTTTCTCATCTTTCTTAATCTTAGCTTCTTTCTTGTCCTTAATTTCCTCTTTCTCTATCTCTTCTGCCTTAATATCTTTTTCTTCTTTCTTTTGGTGTTTTTCGTCTGTCATTTTATTTCTTAGCAGCTCTGGAGCTCTTTGTTGCTCCTATTCCTGCGCTTGAATGTGTAACTTTTTCTCTTGTTAATGCAAACTCTCCCAGTCTATGCCCCAGCATTTCCATAGTAATCGCAACATCTTCGAATTTTCTCCCGTTATAAACCCAAACGTTCATGCCGATTATCTTAGGCACAATAACAACATCTCTCAAATGCGTTCTAATTTTCTTTTTCTTTCTAATTCTTTCTTCGCTTGACTTGATGAATCTTTCAATTATCTCCGGATGTCTTAGAACGCTTCTTCTATTTCTTGAAGGCAAGTACTCTGCAAACTCTTTCAACGTAAGAGTCTTCAAGTATTCAAGTTCTTTTCCTCTGTATTTCTTTTCCCGAGAACGCAGAGAAACTTCTTCTTTTACTCTTGCCATTTTAAATTAACCCCGCCTTTTTCATTAGTAAACTAAGTGCTGTCCTATGTAATGGTGAATGATGGTATGGAGCAGATTCAAAGAAATTAGCAGAGGATAGTGTTAGAGCATCAACCTGTTTTAAGAAGCCATCACTAACAGCAACAGTTCTAAATTGATTAGACGCATTATTACTAAGCCCCGTAACAAAATAATGAAGAGCTTCCATAATTTCTCCCCTAGAGTCATGCCCGATATACATTCCCCTTTGAAGAGATTTTTCATTTTCCAAGATTAGACCATATATTCTACCCAATTCTAACTGATTTCTCATTGTTTGTTCTGCCATTATTTCTTCCTCCTCCCAGTTCTTCTTGGTCTAATATGCCCCACTTTTGCTCCAGGAGGCGCGTTTCTCTTCGCTGTCTTGGACTTGATTCTCTTTCCTCTTCCAGAGCCGAATGGGTGGTCAGTAGCGTTCATTTTAACAGCAGAGGTTCTAGGCCACAGCTTGTTGCGCGCCTTCATCTTGTACCATTTCTTTCCTGCTTTAACAAAAGGCTTGTGCATCCTTCCTTCACCAGCAATAATTCCAACAGTTGCCCTGCAATCTCCGTCAAGCAAAACCTCGTGCTTGTTCGGCATCATAACTCCAACTTTTCCATTTTCATATCTCTTGTGAATAACAGCGCTTCCTCCAGAAGTGCGAATCATTTTTCCTCCGTCTCCAGGATTAATCTCAATATTGAAAATGTTTTTAGCAATTGGAATGTCTTTCAAGCACATTACATTTCCATTTTCAGCTTCCTTGCTTCCTATGACAACTTTCTGCCCTTCGATAGCCCCATCAAATGCGACATTGTAGAAAATCTCATTTCCAAGCTTTGACTTAAGCAAGGGAGCAGTATGCGCAGCAGAGTGAATTATTTTAATAACATCAGCCTCTCCCTGCTTGATTGGATACCCAATTCTGTAAATATAAGCTTTCTTTCTTACTTGATATGTAAGGCTTCCCTTTCCTCTTGCCTGTTGTATTAATGACTTTCCCATTTTACTTTGCAACCCCCGGAACTTTTATCATCTCAATAAGCTTAGAAGCCACACTGCTATCAAATCTTCTTTCCAAAGTTTCTTGAGTCTCCCAAGTTGCCTGTTCAGAAGCAATCAAAGCATGAGTATATACTCCGTCAAGATACACCATATGTTGATCATTCATAAGCATATATCTCCTGTTTTCTTCATCGCTGGCAAAAAGATGTTTTTTCTCTCCGTCTATTGAAATATCTCCAAGATAAGCGCTACCAACAGCGTTTTTATCGTGTGGATAAGATGCTCTAACTAAGCACTTCGTTCCAATTCCAGGTATTTGTTCTTTCACTGTCACTTTATATCATTCCTAGTTTAGTTGCAACGTCAATTGCCAAATTTTCTTTGACAAGCCGGACATAAGCTAACTTTTTATTTCCATGTATCAATGTTCTTACTCCTAAAACTTTGACTTTGAATATTTTCTCAACTTCTTTTTTAATCCCTTCTTTTCTATCTCGCCTTCCTACTTCAAATATTAAAACATTCTCCAAGTCAAGCAATCTAACTGCTTTTTCAGATGTAACTGGTTTCAAAATCATTTTTTAGTTCCTCCAGCTTTTTGTTTAATTCTAAGTTGATAAGTTCCGGGATTTAAATAACCACCAAGGGAGCGAGGAATGTTAGCAGCACGAACTACCAATCCAGCAAAATTAATTATCTCTTCTTGACTTTTATCTTCCCACCACACAAGATGGTGTTCTCTATCTCTCAAATTTATAAGATTTGTATCAAGCAGCACTGTATGGTCTGCTATTATTTGGACTATTGCAGAAGTGCGTTCAGGATCGGCATTATATATCCTCATATATCTACTGGCAGGAGTATCGGTATCAATAGGATAAAAGCCCAGGCGCGCAGCTTTTATTAATAGTCCCAAGCCAACAAACCCTTTCCCCCTCATTGTTTTTTGCCTCCAGACATCTCGTGCAAAGCTTTTTCAGTATAAACAGTCAATCTTCCCAGAGGATATAAATCTCCAATAGAA
>CAYJRP010000007.1:12229-19560 GCA_964372675.1 Candidatus Woesearchaeota archaeon
AGCTTTTTCAGTATAAACAGTCAATCTTCCCAGAGGATATAAATCTCCAATAGAAACATTTCTAGTGCTTCTAACATCAACGCCAGGAACTTTAATCATTTCATCTTTTGCAGTCACAAGCAATAAACCAGCATTGCTCTTGTACTTCCTACCGCGAGTTTTTCCTCGTCCAGGTCGGACAGACTTACTTTTTAAAGCAACCTCAAAAGCATTTCCAAGAACTTTCTTAAACAAAGCAAATACTTGTTTGGTTTTGGCTTTTTCAAAAGCTATAACAATAGGAGCCTTAAAGTCAATTTTATCCAAAGTCCCATACCTTCTAACAACAAAATCAGCATTTGCAGTAGCCGCAAATCCAGAATTCATAGCCATTGTAACTTCTTTCTTGTTTATTTTTCTGTAAGGAACAAGTGCTTTAGGTGTATGAACAGCCCGCCCTCCGCGAGTGCTTGTAATTTCAGCGCCAATCCAGTAAAACTGATTTCCACGTCTCCACATTGACTTTCTAGGAATTCTGGAGATACCTTTTCCGTAATGTCCTTTCCAGTCGTGTCTCTGGTGAGATATTGTTCCAGATGCAGAGTGCCTTCGTCCAGCAGTAGCAGCAGGGGAATATGGTTGTTTGTACTTATCAGCTTCAAAATACTTAATTACAATATCTTCTCTTATCTTTGCATCAAACAAACTAGGTAAATTAACTTCAGATTTCTTCTCTCCTTGTAAATTGTAAACTGTGGCTTTCATTTAAAGACGCCCCACTCTTCTAGTTTATCATTAATTAAGCTAGACATCTCAGCATAATGTGGCGGGAATAATCCGCCTTCTATCCCGCGAGTGGTTAGTCCATTGCTAAGCAAAGGCAAAATCAATCTTTTATGGACCTGATCAGATAGTCTTCCTGATTTCACCAAATCGTCAAATCTATTATCAATAAAAACTACATTTTTCATTATTTCTGCAAATAAGTAAAAGTCTTTTGTAATTCCTTTTTCATCTCTCATCCTACCTGAGTTATAAGGCATTATCATCTTAGTTCATTAACTCCAAGAACTCGTAGTTCTTTCGTGTTTGTTTTTTATTTGGCCGCATAGCAGCAGTTACTAGCATCTGTCTCTTTTGAGGTCCTTGAACGCTTCCATGAACAATAATATAATTTGTCTTTATGTTTCCATAATTTTTGAATCCCTGTTTTCTATTGATATCTTTTTCAGAAATTTTCGCGCTCTTTAGGACTTTAATATTATAATGCACTCTTGTAAACATTCCAAGCTGTCCTGCTTGAGGAACTCTAAATGTAACGCGGGCAGGATGCCATGGTCCCAAGCTTCCTGGTCTTCTTCGTCCTTTTTCAGATTTGTGCTGTTTCAATGAAATGCCAAATCTAGGAACAGGCCCTTCAAGACCTTTTCCCTTAGTAAGTCCGCGAATATCAACTAAAGTGCCTTTGAAAACATCATTTGCAGTAAACTCTTTTCCAATCAAAGTCTTAACGAAAGCCAGTTTATCTTTACTACCGAGAGCAACTTCAGCAACATCGGACTTTTTCTTCAATCCAGCGGATTTAGGAAGTGAATAAATAATAACTCTAAGGTCATCAAAGTCCTTAACATGATCAAGAGCCTCATGTCCTTTAAGTGTCTTGGGAACCTTAACAACTCTTCTTAAATCTTTATCATTAGAAACAATAACATCTGTCATAACCTTGCCATTTTTGTAAAACCTAACAGAATAAATTTTCATTGCAGGCACCTCAAGAATTGTAACAGGAACAGCTATCTTCTTTCCTGGAGTCATTGATTTCGGAGTAGAATCCTTAACCATAGCAGTAGCCATTCCTACTTTGTATCCAATAAATCCTAGAACTCCCTCGCCTTTTACAACATCCCAGTTCACACTAGGTAAAAATCTGCTTGCCCTCTTGCGAGGATAAAACTGCAAGCTTCCGTATCTCGGTCTCGATAGTTTGGCCATTTCTTGTCATTTTAATTAGGGTCAACTCTCCCAATTTATTTATCAGTTTATGTCCAATCAAACTCTACAAGAATAGTTCATTTTTAGGGTATTTAAACTTTGCTCCATGTTTTTACAAAGTTTAAGCCGAAAAATCAGAGATTTTTTGAGTTTAAAGCTTTTTGCAAAGAAATTAGTTAAGAAAACTTCTTCCAAGGACAAGCTTAATAAAGAAAAGCTCATTCATTATATCAAGCTCTTAAAAGTAGAAGATAAATGGGAGCACTTAAAGAATGGATGAAAAAGAAACCCTAGAGAATGAGTTAAAAAAGATAAAAACCAGTAACTTCAAAGAAAGAATATGGTTTATCAAATACTGGGCAGAATACATTAAGTCCAATCCAGACGAAGTTTGGAGTGAAGGCCAAAGGAAACTCATTGATTCTCAGTTTCAGTCATTAGCAAAGTAAGTGGGTAAATAAGTTAATAAGTTTCTCGAGTCTTATCCAGTCGTGAAAATCGCCGAAATTCGAAAACAATATAAAAAGAAATCCCCTTAGGAAACAATGAAGAAGAGGCCAAAATTTGTGATTCTTAGGGGCTTGCCCTCATCGGGCAAATCCACTGCCTTAAACCATCTTAAAGTACTTCCAGCTATGAAAGAATGGATAATTATTCATCGTTCAGAACTTAAGAATTGGTTTCACAGACTAGAGGACAAAAAAGAAATCGCAGATATTGCCTTATTCTCGATGCTTAAAGAGGTTTTAGATCATAAGAAAGATATCATTATCGATGAAACGTCCAGAGATCAAGTTATGAGGTATATAGGCAATAAAATTACGAAGAATAAATATGAAATAATTGTATTTCAATTTACAGCAGATATTAAAACAGCAATTGAAAGAGATGCTAGAAGAGTGGCAGATCCAAATCATCCTCATTTCAGAAGGATAAACTTCAAGAAATTAGCAAAGTTTCATGAAGAAAACTTCGATAAAACTGCAGTATTAATTGATACATCTATTTTGAATGAAAAACAAGTAGTAAATAGGATACTAAAAAATCTCTAGAAGTAATTCTTATTAATTCCCCCACCTTTTAATATTTATGAAGATAAGAGACATTTCAAAGTCCGACAAAACCCGGGAAAAGTTAGCCATTAAAGGCTTCTAACATCTTCTTTCTTTTTTTCTTTAGCTTCTCAGGAATATCCAAGAAATTCTCTTCTGAAACAACGCTTTCTCCCGTTTTCAACTCTAGCTCTTTTCTTGCATTTCCCGCAACATCCCCGCCTTGTTTAGCAACAACCTTATTTTCTTCAAAGCCCTTGGCATCTTTTGCCTTAGCAATTCTAGTTGTTGCTGCTTCCCCAAGCATTGTAAAAATTAGCTCCAAATCATCCATATGATCTCTTAAATTTTCTCTTTTTAGCTTTTTAAGCTCTTTATATTCTTCAACAGTTTTCCCGAAAGCAGCCTTGCTTATCTCGTTAGTTAATATTGCAAATTCTATCTCTTCCTTTACCTCTCTATTCCTCCATTCATCAGTTAGCTCTTGTCTTACAGCAATTCCTCTTAACCTTTTCTCAATCCAGTCTTTAGAGTATCCTTTTTGTTCGTAAAGTTTTTTCATTCTTTCCTGCGCAAGCTCTGGGTTCTCTATTTCCTGAATTCTTTCATAACCCACTTTAGCAAGCCATCTCTTGAAAGGCTCTGCCTTCTTTGAAGGGATTGACTGAATTATTCTAAAAATGCCTTCTGTGTCTGCACAGTCAGTCTCATATTCTTTACCATCTCCAGACTTGAGCTTCAGTTGTCGACAAAATGTCGATAACTCAATTCCACTTCCTTCCTTCTCTCTCTGTTTTAGCCTATACCAATAATCCTTAGCATCAACGCTTTCAGTCAAAACTTCAACAATATCCACAACAGAGAAAAACCACTTGTCTCCAACAAACTTCCTTCGTATAGTCTTACCATTAAAAATAGCAATATGCGTCTCTTCTCCATTCCCTACCATGCAAATTTTAATTATATCAAGTTTAATTAATTTATCCCTTTCAATTATGTTATGATTATTATCTAATTCTCCAAGGACAAACTTTCTCGTGATTTTCTAAAGCCCATCCCATCATATAAAACCTTCCACAAAAAGAACATTTGAGTTTTCTCTCTTTTTTCTTATGTTCTTCCATATTTCAAATTATGAGAATTTTAAGTTTGCTTTTTTAGGCAGCGCCCAGTAAAGCAGTTGCTTGTTAAGCCTTTTTTGCTCCTGCTTAAAATGTCTTTTGCGCAAATAGCTCCATCCAGCATCCTTGTATTTTCCCCCAAGCATAGAAGGATAGACTTCTGTGTAAGCAAGATTCACGCAATTTCCATGATAATCGCATAAAGGTCTTCTTTTTCCATTCACTTTTTTATGTCTAACTTTCTCACCCATCTTAATCCCAATCAAAACTGCTAGTTTTCTCTCCTTTGTACCACTTTATAGCGCGAATGATGTCTTCTTCAGGAATATCCACTTCTCCGTCTTTGCCCACTGAGACAGTAATTCCATCAAGATGCCCTGCTTCAGAAATCTTATCCAGCAACTCTTTTCCATATTTCTTAATTAGTTCTTTCTTTTTCATCTTTGTTTATTAAAAGTCCAGGAGCGCTGTAAACAGCGCCCCCATTGAATTACAAATGATGCAGCATCATGGCATTGCATATTTTTTCCATTTTGGAGCTCAGGCACATGGCCGTTTTTGTTTTTTTAGAGCGCATGATTATTGATTTGTAGGAGATGTCTTGCTTATTTCCTCAATTCTCTCCAATGCTTTGTCTATCGCTTTTAGCTTGTCTTTAATCGCTTCAATTTTAGCAGCCTTTCTTTCAACAGAATTATCGCTTGCAATCTCCGCTTTCTCTATTTCCCTTTGCTTTAATCTGCGGGTTTTTTCAGTATCTTGAGTAATGTCATTTTCCCAGTCCTCCAATTCTTTCTTTAACTGCTCAATTCTCTGCTTCTTTCTTTTGACTTCCTCATCCAATTCAAGATCCTCAGAAATAATATCTATCTTCTTTTGAGTAAGTCTTTCAACAATGCTATACCTAGATTGACTCTCAGTCATCTCAAAATCAGAAATCAAAAACTTATAACTTTATAACGTCCGCTTCTGCACCCTCAAAAACATTCACATTATCTTTTTCTTTTCTTTCCATCAAGATAAATAACAATAACAGGCCTTTCGTCAGAGTCTTCAGCCAAGTAGCAATAAAGCTCTTCTCCTTTCTCGATGCAATTTCCTTCAGCAACCAGTTTATTTATAGAAATGCTATAAGTAGCTCTCTTTAGCATAACCTTGCTTTTCCAGCCCAAGCCAAGAAACCTCTTTTTCATTATTTAATTAGGCGCCTCATCTATATAAATCTTGAGGTGCCTCAAGGTTTATATAAATTAAACTTCTTAAAAAAGTATGAAATTGCAGAAAAGATTCCTTAGGAAGCACAAAAACAAGGATTACTACAAATATATGGTAAACATTCCTCCAATGATGGTCAAAGAGGCCGGATTTGAAGAAGGTGACGACTTAGCCGTAGACGCAAAGAATGGAAAGATAGTCATCAAGAAGAGGAAACATGACAGTCAAAGATAACTTTCACGTCGATATGAGCGGCAAGATTTACGAGGAAAAAACAATAGGTATTGCCCTTGTGGGAACAGAAACAAAAATCAATTACGGTTGCGCTTTAAAAGGAAATCTCATTAAATTAATAAAAAAAGAGCTTTTCAAGAAGAATCCCCTTGACGATTCCGCAAAGCTTTATGGAATATGTATTTTTCTGCTCGTAAGGGAGATTAAAGAAAAAATAAGTGAATTAATTATCTGCAATGATGAAAACTTTGAAATTGTAAAGAAAATAATTGCAAGATTGCTTAGGGGCACCAGTTTCGAGATAATTAACATAAGTCAATTTAGGAAGAGACTTGGCAGGAATATAGGGTCTTTGGCGGATAATTATGCGAATATTTATCGAAAGAAGGCTCTTAAGCCAACAAGATTGTCAAAAGGAAAGGAATTACATGTTGTAGGGGTAACTTACAAGTTAATCAAACAATATTGGGGAGAGATGGATGAAAAATAAAGTAAGCGATTGGCGACCTTCCCAACCAATCACGCACATAAAATGCTGGTCAGCCCGAATAATCGAGCCTTTTACGGAGTCGGTTCGCTTACTAAATAAACACAGGTTCGTATAATTTAAACCTTTCGGTTGAATAAAAAGCTCCAATAAACCATGAAAATAAAAGACCTCAAGTCAGAATATCGCCCCAGAGAAAAACTGGCAAAACAAGGAGCCCAATAGTAATGTAGACAAGTATATAGAAAAGCTTAAATATGTAGTCACCCATAATATTAGTATGATAATCGAGAAAAGACTAGTAGGCAGGAAAACAAAATACTACTTAGCCCATTCATATAGGGAAGGTTCAAAGGTCCATAAAATAAGAAAGTTTTTAGGAAGCAATTTGCCAAAAGAGTTGTTAGAAGACAGAGTAAACAAAGCAAAGGAGCTTATTATAGAAGAAATTAACCAATATAGGATAATAAAGGATCCTTTGGAGTTTGAAGTATCTAAAAAAGAGATAGCTTTTGTTAAAAAGATAGAAAAGAATATTCCCTTCAAAATAAGCCATCTTTCAGAACAGCAATGGGCTCAGTTTTCAGAGCTTTTCACCTTTAACACCAATGCAATTGAGGGAAGCGAGCTTAATACTAAAGAAGTTAAAGAAATACTTGAAAAAAATGAATGGCCGAAAGAAAAGTCAAAGAGAGACATTGCAGAAGCATATGGAGTCAACGAAGCAGTAAGGCATATTAGAGAAACAAAAGAAGAACTATCTCTTGAATTAATAAAAGAGATACACAAGATTGTATTTAAGAACTCTAAAAGTTTTGCTGGACAACTTAGAAAATCAGGTGAAGAAGTAGTAGTAAAGAGTGAAACAGGCGAGATTATTCATGAAGGAGCTCCTCAATCCAAAGTGCTGACCTTGCTAAATGAGTTAATTAGTTGGTACAAAAAAAACAAGAAAAAATACCCTGCCTTGATTCTTGCCGCTGTAGTCCATAATCAGTTTGAGAACATTCACCCATTTGGAGATGGCAATGGCAGGGTGGGAAGAATCCTACTTAACAATATTCTTCTCAAGAACAACCTCCCGCCAATAAATATTGACTTTAGAAATAGAGGAGAATATTACGCCTCGCTTCAAGCTTACCAAAAAAAGAAGGATATAAGGCCAACTTTAGAGTTATTTGTTAAAGAATATCGCTCATTAAAGAAGTTGTTAAATAGGTGACCACATAAAGTATATTTGTAGTCACCCAT
>CAYJRP010000008.1:0-18854 GCA_964372675.1 Candidatus Woesearchaeota archaeon
TATCTTATTTTTCTTCCAGATGACGATAAGGTTACAGCACCTCCCTTAGCCAGAAATTGAACGAGCCCCTAAATCCTTGTCAGGAAGCCACTCTGTTCTAACAACATATCCGGTGATTTCAAATCCCTTGTCCATTATATCGGAAAACCATGTAGAATATCTTTCATAAAACACTGCTCTGTTGGCAGGATCATGCATCGCAAGATTTCCATTGCTTATAATCAGCAAGGCTGCAAGAATAAATATCTTGGCAGCTATTATAATTCCTTTCATTTGCTCACCACCCCTTCTTCTTTATTCCCCCATCCTCTGAATTAGTTATGTTCTTAATAGACGCATCTGTCCAGTCTGTTTTAGCGGCATGCCCTGTTATTTTAACAGCATCCTTTCCAAGCCCGAAAATCCAGCCAGCATAAAACTTAGCCCCTTTAACAAACCCGCCGGGATCTGAAATGTCTATTTGGTTCTTTTTTACAACAGTAAAAAAGCTGAATAGCACAAATATCATCAGGCCAGCTATTAAGTATGTCCAAAATCTCTCATATTTAAGAGGGGTAAACTTATAAAACAGCCAAACAGCAACAACAATAACCGCAATAACCATCCAATTTACCATTTTCCCCTTTAGCTCCTTTCGTATAGATATTAACAAGTTAGTTCTATAAAAACTTTCGCATAATGGAAAATGCTCCCGCCGGGATTTGAACCCGGGTCTCCGCCGTTCTCCATTCCCTGCCAAAAAAAGCTTGGCAACGAAAGAGATTATGCCTACCCTCGAAAGGGTAAAAGTATAGTCTCATCGACATCACTCAAGCAATTCGAGAGGGCGGTGTCCGTGACCACTAGACTACGGGAGCTTGGAAATAAGTATCGGGGGTGGTTTAAAAGTCTTATGATAGCCCTACTCGGATTCGAACCGAGATTTCAGCCGCCAGAGGGCTGCGTCCTTAACCGTTAGACTATAGGGCTAGACTCAAAAGAGAAAAGACTTTCCTTTAAAAAATTACCTAATTTATTATCATTGGATATACCTTAGTAAGAGTTATATACAATTATTATATAATTTAACCATAATGGTTGATAGTTAAGGAGATTGTCCTGATTAACTTTCAGGGCCGTAAACCTTCTTCTAATTTAATGGCATTATGATGAAAGTAATGATTTTTATTGATAATTCCAATTTTTTAAAAGCATAAGGTGCTTGCAAAAAGATAAAGGACAAGATAGGTAAATAGATTATTTTAAACTTGGTAAATTTGTCCTAAACTTTCTAGGAAATAATATCCAATATAAAGATAGAGACCTGTTTCATGTTAGAACATACTATTATGACGGAGAATATACGGACCTTCTTTTAACAAAGATAAAAAACATCTAGATTCCATAAAGCAACTACCAGAGAATGAACAAGAAAGGAAAGAAATACAAGATATGCTAGATAAGGCGGCAAGAAGAACGGAGGCGCAGAAAAAAGAGGTACAGAAAATGAAGAAGTTTTATTTTTTTGAACCAAGGCTTAAACCCCTTCAATATTCATATAATCAAGGCATCATCCAAAAAGGAGTAGATGTCCAACTATCTGTAGATTTAGTTTCTAATGCTTACTTAAATAACTACGATGTAGCCGTATTATTCTCTGGAGATATAGACCTTCATGAGTCTGTTAAACTTGTTAAATCATTAGGCAAACACGTTATTATTTTCTCGCATAAAGATTTAATGGCCCGGGGGATGATTGCAGTTTCAGACTTTTATATGGATATTCTTAACTTGAATGATAAACAATTAGATGAATTTACACACATCTTTGAACAAAGACCGCGGGAGCATAATACTACACAAAAATAAAGAATCAAAAACAATTTTTTGTGCACTTTTCACTTATTGTGCAAAACCTAAAACCAACAAAATTATAAATACTAGCAATATTTTATAATTCCATGGAAGAGAAAAAAGAGGTTCAAGTTAAGATTCTTGCTGAAAAAACAACAGGCAAAACAACCAAAGAGGAAATAAATCATGTTCTTAGAACAATTTCCCAGGGAACAAATTTCAGAACAGCCTTGGAAGGAATTGTAAATGCAAAAAAAGGGGCATTAATCGTCGTGGAAGCAGAGGGCGTCAGCTCAATTGTTGATGGGGGATTTAAAATTAACAGCAAATTCAGCCCTCAAAAAATTGTGGAATTATCAAAGTTGGACGGCGCAATTATTCTCTCGCAGGATATGAAAAGAATAACACACGCAAATGTGACGCTGCACCCGGACAAAAAAGTAGTTACAAAAGAAACAGGCACAAGGCACAAAGCAGCAGAAAGAACGGCCAAAATGATGAACACATTGGTCGTCGCAGTTTCAGAAAGAAGAGGCGAAATAACCCTTTACTACAAAAACTTCAGGCATTATCTAAAGAATGTTAATGAATTGCTAAGAAAGGTCAATGACCGCGTTCAGTTAATAGAAAAGCAAAGAGAGTTGTTTGACGCTAATTTGGAAAGGCTGACTCAATTTGAGCTGAGAAATTACCTAAGTTTGAGAAGAGCCGCAATAGTAATACAAAAAGGAAGATTAATAGAAAAAATGTCCCAGGACATAAAAGAAGTCTTAGTTGAGATAGGAAGCGAAGGCATAGTCCTTAAAACAAGATTGAAAGAATTGCTGGCTAACGTAGAAAAAGAAACAGACCTGGTAATAAAGGATTATACAAAGCTCGACTTAAAAAAATCAAGAATTTTAATAAACAGCCTGACTTATGATGAGCTGACAGATACTGAAAACATTATTCGCGCCATGGCTTACGAAGGAAATACTAAAGTGGAAAAAATAAGGGGCTGGAGAATCCTGTCAAAGACTTCGTTAGAAGAATCCGACATAGCTCTCCTGACAAAAGAGCTGACAAGTTTAGGTCAAACAATGCATTCCAATTTAAGCGCCTACAAAAACGTCCTTGGCGAAGAAAAGGCGTCAGCTTTCAAGGAAGAAGTGGACCGAATCAAGCTGAATTATTTTTCTTAACTAGACTTTGTCCTAAAAACAAACGAGTTTTTGTATATGCAGACTCGACATTTTCGTGTTCTCTTCTTGCCTTTAAAGGTTCTGAAACATTGTCTAACAAAAAACGGGCTAATCCCAATGCCTGCCTGGCTCCTTCCAAGTCCCCAGAAGAGCGGTATTCTCTGACCATCTGTAAGTAATCTCTAATTTCATTATAATTTCCATTATCCATGAAAAAATACTTAGAAAAAGAGTTATTAAACCTAATTAAAACCCCAAGGAAGTTTTAAAAACCATAAATCCATAAAATAATCATGAAACGCTCATCAAGACGCTGGAAAAAGAAAAGGCAAATGCGCTGGAAATGGCAGAGAAAGCGCCTAAAGAAAGAAAAGCGCAAACGAAAGCTGCATAGAGCCAGAAGCGCTTAATCCTATAAATTTATATAAATGCAAATATAATCCATATTATGAAGCGAAAAGGCATTTCAAAAACAATCCCGAATATAATTCAAGAAGTAGGTTTTGACTTCTCATGGGACGAAGAGAAAATATGGAAATTAAAAGTGCCTGTTACTGAAATGGACATTTCTAAGCTGATATGGCAGCTGGACATACCATTTCATTGGCACGGCGATGGAATATATAATTTGACATCTACAGAAATAATCAATAATCCTGAAAAGTACAAAAAAGAGTATGAACGCACCATGAAAGTGGACTTAAAGTATCCTATTGATATTATGGAGAATAAAGGACGCTGGCTAATTCTTGATGGCATTCACCGCTTAATGAAATCATACATCTTAAAAATGAAAAAAGTAAAAGTAAGAATAATTCCCAGAGAAAAAATACCTGAAATTATTAAAGACAATTAATTACTTAAGATTTATTTTTGTTAATTCCGAAAAAGTAATTTGGCTAGCCCATTTAGTAAGCGGGCGTTCTGTCAACAAACGAGTTTTCTCTTTTTGACTGCCACTATAGACATCGGTGGCTTCTTTAAGTATCCTCACATTATAGCCTTGGAAATAAAGCTCTTGGGCAGTACAAAAGACACAACAATCAGCAGTAAGCCCAAAAAGAACTATAAAATCTACTTCTTCTGGCTTTCCAATCGTCTTATCTAACCATTTTCTAAAAGCTTTTGTATCTTGATATGGAAGTCCGGGCTTTTTATTGGGGTTGCCACCATTTTTTCTTACCCAAATAGGAGAATTCATACACTTAATCCAAATTTTACCTTTTACCATATCAGAAGGAATTTCAGAATTATATCCCCATTCTCCTGGTCTGCAGTTATTTCCAGTATCTCTTCTTCTTGGTTGACGATAGTCGGAGATAACCTCTGCAACTTTTACTTTGTTCTTTCTTAAATAAGGAAGAAGCCTGTTTTTGACAAAGGCGACAGAACCACGTGACCTATAATGGGGACCGCCCTTTCTTGAAAAATCATATTGCATATCAACAGACATGAAAGCTATATTCTCCATAAATTTCAAAAAGCTAGTGGAGTTTTTATATTTAAGTAAATGTCTGCTGATTATTTAGAACTCTTATACCCAAGCATAAAAAACAGGCTTGAAAGCCTGTTAACATATCTGTAATTTTCAGCCCGCAGTTTACCATCTTTAAGCATTTTTACAAGCAAAGTCTCAAGCTCCCGACAGCGAACACGACACTCATTAAACCAAATGCTTTCCTGTGTGTTAAAACGGACAAATTTATTTGGAGGCTCTCCTAAATTATCCACATAGGTCTCCAATTCAGCCAAATCCGCAGCAGTAACAGGGTCTATCAAACAATCCCCGGGACAATTAGCAACTTCTCCAGAGATTTGCCACATCTTCTTTTGAACAAGGTTCAAAAAAGTTTTATGTTTCTCATCTGCCAATAAAATAGCCATATCAAGAGCTGATTGAAAGCTATCTACTTTTCCGTTAACCTCAATCATCAAATCATCCTTGCTAACTCTATTGCCGGCATAATCAGCAGTAGTTCCATCATCTCCTTTAGCAGTGTACACTTTCCCCATATAATCAACAACAAAACCAGATAATTAAAGATTATGGGAATGGATAACCTTTTTAACCTATATTTTTTGTGTAGTTTCATGAGTGGAACAATTCACCAAATAAATATTAAACCTGAAACTCCTAACGAAAGGGGTTTGCCAAAAAAGCCCGTAGAAACGGCAAATGTTTTTTATCATGGGATTGATGGGGACTTTAACAGATATAGAGAGGAAAAGTGTCATGGAAGACTTGACAAAGCTTTGCTTATCATGCCATTAGAAACTCTGGTACAATTGAATAGTGAAGGCTGGCCAATTAAGCCCGGGGACATTGGAGAAAATATAACTACTTTAGGAATCCTATATAATGATTTTTCCCCTAATAGAAACTATAAAATAGGAGAAATCGAAATTAGAATTACAGAGCCATGTAAGCCCTGTGGGAACCTGAAAATTCTTCCATACATAGGTAAAGAAAGATGGCCTGAATTTAAGCAGACAATGAAGGGCAGGAGAGGGTGGTATGCTCAAGTCTTGAAGGAAGGTAGAATTAATGTTGGAGACGAAATCGTGGAGATAAAATAATAAAAACCATCCACAAAACTACATAAATCTTTATAACCCGGATTTTACCCATAAGACTAATAAGCAAAGGGGCAAAAATGAGTCAAACAGATATTTGGACAGAAAAATACAGACCGCAAATATTCGAAGAAATTATGGGCCAGCAGGAAATAGTAAAAAGAGTCAAGTCTTTGGTTCAATCAATGAATATTCCCCATTTGCTGTTCGCAGGCCCAGCAGGAATAGGAAAGTCGACTCTGGCTCTAGCAATAGTAAAAAATCTTTTCGGGGAGCAATGGAAAGAAAACTATCTGGAGCTAAACGCGAGCGATGAAAGAGGAATCGATGTAGTAAGACAAAAAGTAAAAGATTTCGCGAGAACAAAGTCTCTTGGAAAAGTTCCGTTCAAAGTAATATTTCTGGATGAAGCAGATGCATTAACAAGAGAAGCCCAGCAAGCCTTGAGAAGAACAATGGAAAATTATTCTAACACTTGCAGATTTATTATGTCATGCAACTATTCAAGCAAGATTATAGACCCGATCCAATCAAGATGCGTAGTCTTCAGGTTTAAAATCCTTGAAAAGAAAGATATTGTATCTGTATTAAAAAAAATAGCAAAAGAAGAAAAGCTCACACTTACTGAAGATGCTTTAGAAACATTATACGACATGAGCGAAGGAGACTGCAGAAAAGCTATCAATCTTTTGCAGGCAACGGCCTCAATTGCCCTGGATATAAATGGAGAAATGGTAAGAATGATTGCATCTTCAAGCAAACCGGCAGACATCAAAGTCGTTCTTGACTACGCATTGGCAGGAGATTTCCTAAACGCAAGAGAAAAACTTCTAGATGTAATGCTAAAAGAAAGCATTTCAGGGACAGATGTTGTAAAAGCAATTCAAAAAGAAATATGGAATCTTCATATCGAACCTCAAATTAAAGTAAGGCTTACAGAAAAAACAGGGGAAGCCGAATTCAGAATAGTAGAAGGCAGTGATGAATTTGTTCAACTACAGGCTCTCCTCGCCTCATTTGTCCTGGCAGGCGAAAAAGAAAATATCTAATTTATAAAACCAACAACCGTCTTAGCATTTTATCAACTTCTTTTACAAGCCTCGGCTCAAGATTTCCTATTTTAGAGATAATCCTCGCATTATCCAATGAACTTACCTGAAAAACAAGAGCAACAGAGTCTTTCACGAAATTGTTCAGTGAAGACTTTGGAATAAAAAGGCTATAATTAAGCTTTAATGCCATAATATTGGAAGTTAATGGGACGATTATCGCCAAGTCATTTAAAGTGTCTGCTATGAATATCCCTGGCCTTCTTCCTGCTTGCTCCCTGTCGTCGGAAAGTGGAAGCTCCAAAACCCAAATCTCTCCTTTTTTCATAGATTATGTTTTTTGCAAAAATTAGCAAAATCTTTGTCAGACGCTCGTTCCCATGCTTTCATCTCTTCTTGGAGCGCTTTTCTTTCTAGATTAACCCTTTTTATGTAAAGATTTATAGCCAGATCGATAGTATCTTTTCTGTTTAGCTCTTTTTCTCTAGCAATCTTCTCGATGCTATCAACTAATTCTTTAGATAATTTTAACTCCATATAAAACTCAATAATCTCATGATTTATATAATTTCCTATATAGCAAATTAGACAAATCCTTAAAAGTCACACTCACTTCCAAAAGACATGTCGCACATAAACCTCGCAGAAAAATACAGGCCAAAAGCATATTCAGACTTAGTAGGCCAGGAAAAAGCAGTCTCTGAAATAGAAACATTTCTAAAAGCATTTCCAAAAGGGAAAAAAGCCCTTCTTCTTCATGGCCCTGCAGGAGCAGGAAAAACTTCTCTAGTAATGGCTGCAGCAAAAGAGCACAACTTAGATATTTTTGAGTTAAATGCTTCAGACTTAAGAAATAGGCTCAAGCTTGAAGAAGTTTTAAAACCGGCATCAGAACAGCACAGCTTGTTTAAAAAAAGCAAGCTCCTCCTAATGGACGAAGTAGACGGCGTAACCGGCAAAGACATTGGCGGAGTTCCAGAATTAGTAAGAATAATAGAAAAAACATCACATCCAATAATAATGACAGGAAATGACATCTGGCAGTCAAAATTCTCAGAACTAAGGCCGAAATGCAAGCTTGTCGAAGTAAAAGCCCTAACAGCAGACCAAATCACCAAAGTACTGGACAAAGTAATAAAAGCAGAAGGCATAAAAGAAAACACTCATTTCATAAGGCAAATAGCCATAAAATCTCAAGGAGATCTAAGAGCAGCATTAAATGATCTTCAGTCTTACTGCGTAGACGGCATTCCAGATGAATCTCTCCTAGAGACAAGAAACAAAGAAGATAGCATCTTCAACATCCTAAAAAAACTATTTCAAGAAAGAAAAGACTTTCTACAATTATTTGATAACACAGAAATGTCTTTAGATGAAATACTATTGTGGATAGAAGAAAATATCCCTAAGGAATACAAAAAAGGAAAAGAACTTGCCCTTGCATACTTGGCATTGGCAAACGCCGACGTTTTTAGGGGCAGAATTTACAGGCAGCAATTTTATCGTTTTCTAATTTACCAAAATGCATTCCAAAGTGCAGGAGTGTCATATGCAAAAGACAAAGCAAAAACAGGCTTCACAAAATACGAACGCCCGTCAAGGATATTAAAAATATGGCTTAACAATCAAAAAACAGCAAAAAAGAAAACAATCTCGCAAAAATACGCAAAGTTCGTTCATTGCTCAACAAAAAGAGCAATGCGCGATTATCTCCTCATCAAAAATATCGTAAAGTCCAATCCAAACATACAAAATCAACTCAGACTCACAGACGAAGAAATTGATTTCATCAAAAAGTAATAGCTTTTTGAATGTGCTCACGGATAGAAAATCCGTGACGTGAAGAAGTAAAGGTTTAAAAACAGGCTTTATTGTAAAAGCCACATGAGAAATTTAATAAGAAGCACAGGGCTGACAGCATTACTTGGCTTACCTGCTTTAACTGGGTGTGGTAATGATAATTATGATGTTGCCCCAAAAAGCATTAAAGAAATAGACCCTGAAAAGAGATCTATAGAATTTGTTATAGATACTTCTGGCAGCATGGGGGGAGTTTTTAGTGGAGGTAAACTTAAAGATGCTAAGGAGGTTTATAGTATAGTTCTGGATAGACTTAATGAATATAATCAAAAAAATAAAAATCTGGAAGCAGGCCTTATAGAATTTAGCAGTAGTGCTAATGTCTTGGTTAATTTGAGTCCATTTGGCTATAATGCTCTAAAAGAAAAGATATCTGGATTAAGTGCTGGAGGGGGAACAGCCATAGGTATTGCATTAGCCCAGGCAGAAAGAGAAGTTGACACTGGAAATGGTCTTAAGAGCATAGTCCTTCTTACAGATGGAGCAAATGAAAACGGAAAAAGTCCGGAAGAAATTTACCAAAATATTATTGATACAAATAATAAGTCAGGAGACATAACAACGAACTTATATATTATAGCATTTGATGTAGACAAAAAGAATTTTGCAGAACTGGAAAAACTTGGAGCCAAGGTTTACGAAGCTAAGACGGCACAAGACCTGGCAAGAACTTTAACTGAAAGTCTGGATATGGCTTTGGAAGGCAAATAATCACTTACTGCCATATAACTCTTCAACTCTTTTCCAATTAACCAAATTCCACCAAGCTTCAACATACTCAGCACGTCTATTTTGATATTTTAAATAATAACTATGTTCCCAGACATCAATAACTAAAATAGGTTTTTTCCCGACGGAAAGAGGAGAATCCTGATCCTTTGTTGTCATTATTTCAAGTTTTCCATCAGAAACAACAAGCCAGCAATATCCCGAGCCAAACAAAGTAGTGGCTTTATCAGTAAATTGTTTTTGAAACTCGGAAAAACTTCCAAAATCCTTTTTAATCTTATCCAAAACTTTTCCCTTGTATTCCATTTTCTTCCCAGTCATAACTTCCCAAAACAAAGAGTGATTCGCATGCCCTCCCCCAAAATTCCTCACAGCAGTTCTAATATCTTCAGGAACAGCATTTAAGTTTTTTAAAAGTTTTTCAACACTTTTCTCAAAAAGTTCAGGGTGTTTTTCCAATGCAGAATTTAATTTATCAACATAAGTCTTATGATGCTTTCCCCAGTGTATTTCAACCGTCTTAGCGTCCATATAAGGCTCCAATGCATTAAACGCATAAGGCAATGCAGGCAATTCGTGTTTCTTCATTACCCAAGACAGAAAGCTTACTATAAAAGAATTTCTATGGACCAATTATCTTAAACTGATTAAGACTTAAACCTCCAACCAACAAAAAGACAGGAGATTATTAATGGAAGTTACTGGTGTTAAGAGTGATTAACTCTCCAATTCATGCATAAAATAAGGAATAACCATAACTAAAAGGAGAACTAGCAAAAGCAAAACAACAAAACCCGCGAAAAGCAGTCTTCCTAAATCATCGTTGGATGAGCCGGGGGAAAGGCCTATTGAAGGATAATAAGCGTAGGCCATGGAAAAAATAAAGAAAACCAGCAATGCTCCTACCCAAATATTTCTAAGTTTCTTTCTCCCAATCATCGCAAAATCAGTACAACCAACTTTATAAAGTTCTTCATCCAAAACAAGATATGCCATACAACATTATCCTTGGCAGAGATGCGACAGATAAAAAAAAGTTTGGAGATAAAGGTCTTATTTACCTTGGAAAAGGCTATGTAACAATGGGCCAGCAAACCTCTTTATCAAACAACTTATACATGGATATTGCCAGAAGCCATATAATTCTAGTAAGCGGCAAGCGCGGTACAGGAAAAAGCTACTCTCTTTCTATAATCGCAGAAGAGCTATCCAGTTTGCCGCAAGAAGAATCCAGAAACATTGCATCGCTGATATTTGACACAATGGGAATATTCTGGACAATGAAATTCAAAAAT
Source organism: Candidatus Woesearchaeota archaeon (assembly GCA_964372675.1). Classification (GTDB taxonomy): domain Archaea; phylum Nanobdellota; class Nanobdellia; order Pacearchaeales; family GW2011-AR1; genus SICU01. The sequence continues at coordinate 10,522 of CAYJRP010000008.1, forward strand.
GAAAAAGAAAAATATCTCTTGGATGAATGGAATTTAAAGCCAAAAAATCTTCCAGTAAGAGTCTTTGCGCCATTCGGCAAAATAAAAGAGTACCATGAAAAAGGAATTCCGATAGATAAGCCATTTGCTCTTAAGCCTTCAGAACTTGAAGCAGAAGATTGGATTTTAACCTTTAATTTATCAATGACTTCCCAAGAAGGAGTGCTAATATCGTCAATAATAGCTAAATTAAAAGAAGAAATCAAGGAATTTACAATATCGGGCATCCAGGAAAAGATAAGGCATCATACAAATATAACCCAGGAAACAAAAAATATTGCTTCATCATTGTTTGAAGCCGCAGACAACTGGGGAATTTTCGCAAAATCAATCGAAGAAGAAGCAACAGAGATTTCCAATTTGATAGAAGCAGGAAAAACTTCCATCCTTGACTTGTCAGTTTATAGCTCAACAGGCTCATTTAATGTCCGCGGTTTAGTTATCGGCTTAGTCTCTAGAAAATTATTTCAAGAAAGAATAGACTCGCGAAAAAAAGAGGAAATTCAGGCAATCCAGCACGGAATAGATTATGCCGCATACAACCTTGCCCGCGACACTCCTCTTATCTGGATGTTTATAGACGAAGCGCATGAGTTCTTACCTCAGGAGGGAAAAACTCCTGCAACAGATGCCCTTGTCCAATTATTAAGAGAAGGAAGACAGCCCGGGATTTCCATGGTTCTTGCAACACAGCAGCCCGGCCAAATCCATAGAGATGTAATGACTCAATCAGATATAGTCATTTCCCATAGGGTGACTTCAAAACCAGACATAGAAGCGCTAAACCAAATAATGCAGTCATATTTGCCGGAGAGCATTAAAAAGTCCATGGACTCCCTGCCAGGATTAAAAGGCTCTGCAATAATCCTTGATGACAATTCAGAAAGAATCTATCCAATGCGCATGAGACCAAAATTCACATGGCACGGCGGAGAATCTCCGGCGGCAGTAAAAGCCGAGGCTGAAATGTGATTAAAGCGTTTTAAATATCATTAGCAAAAAACCTCTCTTATCATTCATTATCCAAATCTAAAGGCATGTGTATTAATTCTAAAATATCATTATAATAATCTCTTGAGTTTAGCAAGCATATACTCCAGAAAGATTAAGTTTTTAACTTTCAAATGCTTTATAATTTCTCATTTTAAAATGCGATTACAGAATGATACCAAAGAGCAGCAAAGAATTCAGCAGGAGATGGAAAGAGACTTAGCAGAACATTTGAATGAAAACAAGAGATACAGAGAGAGTTTGTGCAATTTTCTTAAGCAATATCCTGCTGCAACAGCAAAAAGCCTTGTGAAAAGGGGCTACGAGGAGACTTTGATAAGGGCAGGCCGCTCTACCAGAGTCATAAGAAGCTATTTCGGGCTGCCTCATCCTCCATGCACCAAAATAAGCAGGTTCATAAAAAAGATATCAAATGAGGAAATTAAGTCAGGCATAATAGGAATAATTGCAAAAAGGCTTTCAATAACAGATCCAATAAGCCTGGACGACATGCTCATAATGGACTATGGCGCAAACACCCTCGATTTAATAGAAATCCAGATGGATATTGAAGACAAATACAGCATACAAATTCCCTGGGACGAGATAGGGGAAAGCATGGATAATATAGGAGAAATTGTCCATTACGTCGAGCAAAAAGTACAAAAGCGACAAAATCCGAATATTATCAAAAGTTCTTATCCGGAACAAGCAAGGCAGATTTCTTAAATAGAAAGATTTATAAACCACTTCTAAGTGACAAATATATGGAAGATATAAGTTACAAGCCCTTCAGCATTGAAAGCGTTTTGGAAAGAGAAGGCATTTCCTTAGGGGAAAAAGAAATGCAATTAGATAGAGAAGCTTCCTCTTCATACAACCATGCTCCTAGAAATTACGAATAATAAAATGACCGATAAAGAGCTGACTCCTGCCCAAAGAAATTTTAGAGATATTTTGGCAGAGCAAACAGGTTTACCAGCTATTGCTTCAAGAGAAGAGCTTGAAGTCATGGGAGCTAAACTTCTTTCCACTAGACCAATAAAAATTAATGATAAGCCAAGCATGTATCAATTAATGATTTATCGCCCAGATGCAACTAATGAAATGGTTATATGGGAAAGAAATTATCCAGAACAAAAAGACTTCACAATTGCAGGAAGACATTTATTAGGAGATTTTAATGCAAGAGCCGAATATCAGCCCTAAATCTCCACTTCCTGACGCCAATATCTCCAGCTTTTACAATTCTTAAAATCTTAATTTTCTTTCGAGCTTTTTTAGCCTCATTTTCAATAAGCTTCCTAAGATCTCCTAAATCAGATTCAGAATAAAATCCATAATAATGAATTACTCCAGATTTTTTAACAATGGGAAATGCAACATCTAAAAAAGAATCAGCCAAATTCGGACGAGCCATAACAATTCTGTCAAATTTCCCTCCAATTTTCTTTCCCTTTCCAATTACTTTCCTTACATCTCCCTGAACAACAGAAGCAATTCCTTCTAATTTATTTCTCTTAATATTAATTAAAGCATACTTATTGCACTCTCTACTTAATTCAACACTCACGACTCTCTTTGCCTTACTAAATTTAGAGATAGTAATTGCAAATGGCGCTACTCCTCCAAACATAACCAAGACAGACTCGTTCTTTTTAACAAGAGAAGCAATGTATTTTCTCTCAGAAGACAATCTAGGGGAGAAATAGCAGGTATCAACATTCAAGCGAAATTCACAGCCATTTTCTCTATAGAGTGCTTCTTTAGTCTTCTCTCCAGCAAGCCATTTCGCCTCGGGAGTCCTAAGTCTGCCGGAAATCTTCCCGCTCTTCTCTAAAACAGTTGTTATCTGCTTATTTTTTCTCAAGTAAGAAATAGCAAACTTCCTCTTCTGTTTAACAGAAGCACCCCTATCAAACTTAACAATGGCTACGTTGCCCAAAACATCGTATCCTCGAGGCTTCATGTTTTAAAATGCAAAAGAAAGCTTAAATAACTTTAGAAACAGCCTTACTTTTTTCATATGCTTTCTCAAAAGCCGATTTCGAAAGTTCCCAGTCTAAAGCTACTATTTTCTTAACAAATTCATTATTTTTATTTAAAGTGAACAATCTAGCATTTCCAATAGTTCTTGTCTGAATAATAATATTTTTTTCCATCAATTTTTTCCAAATATTAGTAAAGGCGCTCCAACCAACACCAGCTCCACGCGCTATCTCCGTCATGCTATAATCTAATTTGTATCCATCGATTAAAAAATCTAATACTTTAATATGGGGCGAGCTACCAAAGTATTCTACAAATATGCTCGTATCATTTGGTTCATCTTCCATAAGAAATGCAATCCTTAATCGCTTATAAATCTTTCTCATTTCATTAGTCTAGGTTATGTTTATAGTAATTACTAAAACGGAGTTATAAACCTATTTAAATTAGATAATGCCCTAATTTCGTGGATGAAGAAATAAAAATAGAAATCCAGCGATTTATTCTAAGAAAACTTGTTAGGCATAGAGTATGGATGCATAAACACACAAGTATACATAACCTACAAAAAGGTCTGCCGTATCATTTGAGAAGTAGAAAAGAAGTTAGAAAAGCCATTGATGATTTATTGAAAGATGGATTTCTTCTATCAAAACCAACTCATTATGGCCTAGAAGTATCCCTCAATATAAAGATGAAAAAAGAAATAGAAACATTCATAGTGATTGGCTAAATTGAATCAACAAACAAATTTAAATATCCAATTCTTCTAATAGAAATAAATAAGATGGTGAAAAAACTTGTCGGTTTCATTATTGCAGGCATAGGCATTATAGGCCTTATAGTGAGCTCAATACCCAAGGTCTGGGCAAAAATACCAATTCCAGCATCACTGGCAAAAATAGCCACATTAGGCAATGTGCTTATAGCCTCCTTAGTGCTCGTGGTTATAGGCATGTTCTTAATCCAAAAGTCCGGAGGATTCGGCAAAAAGAAACAAGAACTAGCAGACGTCCCAATTTATCACGGCGAGAATGTCGTAGGATTTAGAAGAATCGGCGTAAATAAGAAGAAGTGATACAAAAATTGTAACACTTCGGTATAAAAGCGATACAAAAATTGTAACACTTCGAAAAGTTTAAATAGTGCAGGTTTCTTAATATGATATGGAAAGAGATAAAATTTATTATGTTCTATTTGAACAACAAAAAGAACTAGAAGAGAAAAAAGAATTAATAGAAAGAGATGTCACAAAAAGAATATTGTCATTTGTTCATCTAAAATTGCCAATCGTTATAACCGGGGTTAGAAGATCTGGCAAGTCAACATTACTAAAAATAATAAAAGACAAATTGGGTTTAAAACAAAAGGATTATTTATATATAAATTTCAACGATGAAAGATTAACCAATTTCTCCGTGGAAGACTTCCAGAAAATACTCGATTTTGCTAATGAGCAAGATTACAAAGAAGATTATTGCCTCTTAATTGATGAGATCCAAGAGACAATCGGATGGGAAAAATGGGTCGATAGAATAAGAGAGAAGCACCAGATGTTTATAACTGGTTCAAACGCAAGATTATTAAGCAAGGAGATATCAACGACCCTAACAGGGAGATCAATAAGTATAGAAATTTATCCATTCAGTTTTAAAGAGTATCTGAAAGCTAGAAAAGTAGATATTGCAAATTGGAGCTTAAATCTTAAAGTCCAGTCAAAAATAAGAAAAGAGTTTTTAGAATATCTATTTTTAGGAGGAATGCCTAAAGTTGTTATGGATAAAGATAAAAGATTGCTACAGGAGAACTACGAAAATATAATTTACAGGGATATCATAAAAAGGTTTAACCAAAACCTTGAAAAGCCAATTAAAGAAATATCAAATTACTTGTTATCCAATACTTCTTGCGAGTTAAGTATAAGGTCTTTGTCTAAAACGATGCAAATTAAGAATCTTTCAACAATGAAGACCATTTTAGATTCGTTCGAAAAAGCCTTCTTATTCTTTTTTATAAATAAATTTGATTATTCCATAAAGAAACAAATACAAAACCCAAGAAAGGTATATTGTGTAGATAATGGATTTGTAAATGAGGGAGGTTTTAAGTTTTCAGACAACCAAGGAAAAATGCTAGAAAATTTAATATTTCTCGAGTTAAAAAGATGCGTAAATGAAGTCTATTATTTCTCTGAGAATAAAGAATGCGACTTCTTAATAATGAAAAAAGGCAAGATAAACGGGGCAATACAAGCATGTTACATAATGAATGATGCTAACAAAGACAGAGAAATAAATGGCCTACTAGGTGCCATGAGCAAATTCAACCTAAAAGATGGATTAATAATAACTAACAATCAGGAAGAGGAATTTACTCGCAATGGAAAAAAGATAATAGTTATTCCTGCGTGGAAATGGATCCTGAAACACTAGAGCGAAAAAACCACGAGTTGTAGATGCCACTATTTTCCACGGAGATAATGTCGTAGGCTTTAGAAGAATCGGCGTAAATAAAAAGAAATAGATTTCCATCAAAATATATTAACTAAAAACTACCTCTCTGAAGCTTCCTTATTCTGTCTTCTAAGAACCTAATCCTTTCCCTTGCAAGCGCCACATTACTAGGGCTTCTATAATGGCCGTGATTAATATCCTCATTAATCCTCTCAATATCGCGGCTTATGTTAGCAATCATTCTAGCCAATTCGCTCTTATTCCCTTTCTTCATACCTTGAATCTCAATCCAATTATGTACCATAGTATCAAAGAAGAATGCATAAACTAGTGCAATCAAAGCAGTCCATAAATAAACTTCCTCATGGGAATCAATAGGATTTGTTATCCATAGTCCAAAATAAATTACCGCGAAAAATATCCAGCCTATTTTTCTAGGAGCGCTTCCCATTTCTTTCAAAAAGAACCAATAAATCAAGAAAGGCAAAATGCCGGCAACAGCGACAAATAAAACCTGGTATTGCACAAAAATGGTGCCTAGCCAAAGATAATCTAAGTTCCTTATACCTATCAAAGCAACAATAACAGCAATAAGCTTCACGATGCCTTTATGCTGGTCCTTGAAAACAGGGACGTTGCTCAAAGCAAGGTAAGAAACAACAGAAACAATTATGAACAAAAGCAACTTCTCAAACAGCAAGTATCCATCCCAAAAAGTCCCTCCAAAAAGAGCAGATAAAATTGGCTGAGCAACACTAACAATAGAATTTATGACATTTTCAACAGTGTAGCCAAGGCTTCCGCCAAAGTATTGCGCGGAAGCAGTCTGTGCAAACAGAGAAATGCTCATCAATAAACCAAAAAATAAGAAGTAAAATGCTCTTTTGTTTTTCATCTTATAAATAATGTAAGAGAGGTTATAAACATTATTATGTGAAGAGCGTCTTCAAAATCGCTTCTTTAGCCTTTATGTCTGTCTCAATAGCCTTTCTATCTGCAGGAGTTGTAGCCTTTGCTAGAAGCCCGTACAATTCGCTAATTTCATCAGAAACCTTAACAGCCTGTATACGCCTCTTCCTATCTGTTATTTTTCCTACCTCTCTCATTCTAAACATGACTCTAATATTCTTATCAAAGATTAACAGCAAACCAGAGATAACTGCAATTATGAGGTAAATCCATGCAGCATTATATCCACTAAAAGGACCGCTGGTTATTTTAAGGGCATCCCAACGCGTACCACCTAAAAATGCAAAAATAACCAAATAGGTGGTCCAACCTATCTTTCTGATGCCAGAACTGTCAAAACCTTCTATGAAGAAAAAGAATATGATAAATGGAAAAAGAGATGCAATGGTCAATGCTAAAACGCTATTAGGCAACCAGACAGTTTCAAGTATTTCTTTAGTAGTAATGTATCTAACACCAAGCATAGAAATAATCAACGCGACTAAAAAAGCAATCCCTTTGCGATCCCCGACTAAAGGAATTTGTCTAGCAGACAATGTAACAATAGTCAAAACTAAAGCAAAAACCAAGAACTTACCGAGCAACTCTTCTCCGGTTAAAGCACTACCAAAACCTCCAACAAGAAAAGCAGCTATAGGCGTAGCAACAGCTGCAAAATCATCAAGACCTGTCTGAATTGTTTTACTTATATCCGCAGCACTAACAAAGCCAGTAAGTAAACTTAAGAAAATAAGAGACAATAAAGAAAATACAATTACTCTTTTTCCGTTAATCATTGCACCATTAATCAACTTACCTTTATAAATATTGTTGTTAAAAACCGTGTGTACCCCTATGAAACATTTATCCTCCTCTATCAAAAAATAATATTAAATTATGCTATGTATAAAATAGATGAAACTCCATATACTAAATCGGAAAACCAACCATCACTCTAAGAAATTGTATAATCATTCTAAGTAAATAAAGAATTAAGTTATAACCGGCTCACCGGTAGAAGTAAATTTAACTTTCTTGTCATTTTTAGCTGCAACCCTCACCAAAGCATTTTGAAGACTTTTCAACTGGCCAGAATTCGCTGTTGAATAAAGACGGTTATAATTTTCCAAGACCTTATCTAGCTCTGCAAGGTTCTCGTTCTGTTGATCAGATACCACTGTTTCAACTGCCGAGTCAGCCTGCGATTGCAATTTTTTTCTGAACGCAAGTCTATACCACTTTCTCTCAAAGAAAATCATGACAAAAGAAATAAAAGTTACAAGTCCGTAAGTCCATCTTCCAAAGTTCCCTATATCCGTAGCTGCTGCCCATAAATATCCAATCACGACAAACATTCCTATCCATATAAATCTGTTAAGCCATCCATGTCCATTTTCATGCAATTGTTTTGTCAGCGTCACAACAACTATAAATGGAATGACTGAAGTAAGAACGACACCTAATGCCTTGTATGACAGCAATATTGTAGCTATTTGCTCAGAACTAAGAAACCAAATAGAAAGAAGGCCAATAATGACCGATATTCCAACCTTAAGAAATTCTCTGCCCCTGCCACCAGCATTATTTCCCATAAAAGGAAGAAATCCTGAAATTGCATAGAGTATACCAGAAACCAACAAAAACATCAAAATTTTAGGAAAAAATGTAGTATCCGCAGGATCTTTAGGAGCAGGCAAATCTTTCTTTATAATCTTTTCAAGAGCATCTACAATTCTTCCTAAAAGACTTTCAATCGTACTAGTCCCAGGAGCAGGAGGAAGAGTTTGTGCGGAAACTACAACGGCAAAGAATGACAAAACAACTAACGAGAGGATAAACAATCCAACAACTCTTTTTTGATTCATCCCACATACAATTAATCTTTATTTATAAACATTTCTAAACTCAAAGTGA
>CAYJRP010000009.1:0-18519 GCA_964372675.1 Candidatus Woesearchaeota archaeon
GGTAATTGTAAACATTTATAAGCCCTAATCTATCGTCTGGAATATGGATGAAAGATTTATGCAGGCAATGGTTGAGTCAGCGGTCTTACATAATAAACTTTTTACCGATAAGCTAATGGAAGAAGGAGAGAAGGCCAGGTTTCAAGGGCACACTGTGACTTTTCAAGGAGAATTTAGACAGAGCCCAAAAGAATTGCCTTATATTCAATTAAGACAACCATTTGTTATTGCCCAAACACAAGAACAAATAGAGAAATTAGCTGTTGGAATACTTGAAGGCAGAGTATATGACTCAGACTTATATGCTAATATTGAAGGGGCAATTACCAGAGAGAAAGCAAGCTTTGAAAAGCTATATGATGAAGGTTCAGTTGAAGACAGAAAGATAGTTCGAGAAAGAATAAGAGCCGTTAGTTTAGAAATTGGCATACCAGCAAACAGAGACAAATATCTAGCAAATCCTAATATAATAAAATATGAGGGCTTGCGAAGCGGAGACCCAGAGCAATTCTTTTATGCTGGCTTATGGAGATTTAACTCTAAAGACTTAGACATGGAGCAAGAAGGAATGTTTAAGATGGAAATGGTAAATGACGGGGCTAGAAAATTGATTGCTTAAGCACCTCAGAGATGCAAATCCTTAAAAACCATTTGCATCCTAAGTTTTTATGAAAGCACTCAAAATAGCGCATGTAACTCCAGAGTATGCTCCAGTAATAGGGGGAGTGGGCCAAGTAGTAAGAGAACTGGCAGAAAGGCAGGCGAGGGCAGGGCACGAAGTTCACGTTTTTGCGCCTGACTGGGATAAAGAGAAAAGAGTTGCAAAAAAAGAGGAAATAATTTCAGGCGTTTTTGTCCATAGGTGTTTTCATATTGCGCAAATGGCAAACTTTAACACATTATGGCCGTCTGTGTTTTTCAGGCTGATTAAAGGAAAATTTGACATAATTCATAGCCACAATTTCGGCCAGCCGCATGTTGTTTTCTCAGCGCTTGCTGCAAAACTGACAAAAGTAAAGCACATACACACAACACACTGCCCCTGGAGCGATGCTAAAAGATCTTTAGTTGGAAAAATAGGAGTTTTAGTCAGCTATAATGTTTTCTCAAGATTTGTGCTAAAAAACGCAAGCAAGATAATTGCAATAACTCCTTGGGAGCTTGGTTTCATAAAGAAATACGGCGGAAAAAAAGAAAATATCATTGTTATTCCAAATGGCATGGGCCATGAATTTTTTAAAAAAGTAAAGAGCAATGACTTTAGAAAGAAACATGCAATACTTCCAAATAAAAAAATAGTGTTATTTTTAGGAAGATTAAATCAAACAAAAGGACCAGACCAGTTTATAATAATAGCTCAGAGCATTCTGCAAGAAAGAAAAGACATTGTTTTTGTCATTAGGGGGCCAGATGAGGGCATGAAATCCCTTGTTAAAAAAATGATTGGAAATGAAAAAAGCATCCTCCTCTTGGACAAAACTCCTGACAGGAAAGAAATAATAAAAACTTATCAGGCAGCAGACGTTTATGTCATGCCAAGCTATCGCGAGGGCCTGCCTCTTACATTATTTGAGGCTTTTGCCAGCGGGCTTCCTGTTGTTGCATCGCCTGTAAATGGAATACCTTACGAATTAAAGGAAGAAGAAAATGGATTCTTGGTTAATTATAAGGATATAAGCAAATTTAAGAAAAGAATTCTCCAACTGATAGATAATAAAAATCTAAGAGGCAAAATATCAAGGAACAACATTGCAAAAGCAAAACAATATGACTGGGACATTATTTCAGATAAAATCTTGGCAGTTTACAATGAGGCAAAAAAATGATAAGCATTATAATAACAGCATACAAAGAGCAAAAGACAATAGGCAGGGCTATCCAGGCAATTTTAGATAATAATCTGAATAATTTCGAGATTTTAGTTGTTGCGCCTGATGCAGAAACTCTTAATGAAGCCAAAAAATTTAAGAAAGTAAAGATAATCAAAGAAAAGGAAAAATCCGGAAAACCCGCCGCCATGAATTTAGCAATCTCCAAGGCCAAAGGAAATATTCTTGCATTTACAGACGGGGACGTATATATAGACAAGAATGCTATGGATAATCTCCTCAAGCCTTTAGAAAATAAAAAAATCGGGGCAGTTACAGGCAGGCCAGTTTCACTTAATTCTAAAACTACCAAGTTTGGATATTGGTCTTACATGCTCACAGAGATTGCTCATATAAGAAGAATGAGGGCGGTTAAACAGGGCAAAAGATTTTTTTGTTCAGGATATTTGTTCGCAATAAGAAAAGAGTTATTCCCAAAGCTCCCAGAAGAGCTCTTATCAGAAGATGGCTATATTTCCCATATAGTTTACGAAAAGGATTACAAAATAGCTTATTCCCCGCAGTCAAAAGTATTTGTGAGCTATCCTGCAAATTTTAGTGATTGGATTAAGCAGAAGAAAAGAAGCGCAGGAGGCTACAACCAAAACTATAAATTGCTTGGAGTAAAAATCAGGTCTTTCGGATCAGAAGCTTTTGGCTTTTCTGATTTTTTTAAGCATACAACTAGTGCAAAAGAACTTTTCTGGTTAATCGAGCTTTTTGTGGCAAGAACATACTTATGGGCATTGATTTACATGGACATTAACATAAGAAAAAAAACCCGCGAGGAAATTTGGATTCCAATTGAAAGCACAAAATAAGAACAGATGGAATTAATGCTATACGCCAAAAGAATAATGTATTTAAAGCCCTGTCTAATTGCTGTTATAAAATGAAGGGCGTAATATTAGCAGGTGGAAAAGGTCTAAGACTCTATCCTTTAACAAAAGTGACAAACAAGCACCTGCTTCCTGTCGGCAATGAGCCGATGATTTTCAACCCGATAAAAAAGCTCAAAGAGGCCGGAATAACAGACATAATGATTATAACAAGCACAGAGCACATGGGGGACATTGTAGGGCTTTTGGGAAGCGGAAGCGAGCTTGGAGTAAGTCTCACTTACAGAGTTCAAGAGTCTGCTTCAGGAATAGCGCACGCACTAAGCTTGGCAAAGGACTTTGCGAACAATGAAAGAATTGTAGTGATATTAGGCGACAATATAACAACAGGCTCAATAAAGCCATATGTGGAAAATTTCTTAAGGCAGGAAAGCGGGGCAAGAGTGCTTGTAAAAGAAGTTTCAGACCCCTCAAGATACGGCGTAGCCGCATTGGATGAGCAGTCAATATTGGAAATACAAGAAAAGCCGTCCAATCCAAAATCAAATTATGCTGTAATCGGCTACTACATGTACGACTCAACTGTCTTTGACGTCATAGCAAACACAAAGAAGTCAGACAGGGGCGAGTATGAAATTACTGATGTTAATAACGAGTATATAAAGGGGGGAAAATTAAAATATGATATCTTGCAGGGCGAGTGGACAGACGCAGGCACATTTGAGTCTCTGCTTCATGCGAACCAGATTATGATGGCAAAGCTCAAAAAGCCAGAGGATAAGGAGCCAGCCCTTGTTTCGCAGGAGCAGCTAAAGAAAATGACAGAAGAGATTGAAGCCAAGCTAAATGAGCTTAAAAAATATCAAGTCCAATGGGTGAAGATAAATTGAAGGAAGAGATAAAGAATATCCTGTCTCCTAAAAGCAATTCAAGCGACATTGACGAGGCAATTGAGAATCTTATAGACTTATCAAAGGCAGATTCTGAAATCTCGCATATACTTAGCTGGCTTGAGGAAAAAAGAAAAAACTGCGCAATACAGGCAGAGGAAGTCGGGATAAATGGCCTTGATAAGTGGAAAGTTGACCCAAAAACAGGAATAGTGAGCCACGATTCTGGAAAGTTTTTCTCATTGATTGGCGTGAAGGTTAATGGCGCTATGAATAGGGAAGTCTCGTCATGGACCCAGCCAATGATGAAGCAGCAGGAATGCGGCATTCTTGGCTTGCTGACAAAAAAAATAAACGGGATAAGGCATTACCTCCTATACGCAAAATACGAGCCAGGAAACACCCATAAAATACAGCTCTCCCCGACGCTGCAGGCAACAGAAAGCAATTTAAACTTAGTCCACGGCGGAAAAAAGCCAAGATTCGCAGAGTATTTTGAGAATGGCGGAAAAGGAAAAGTGCATACTTCAGTCGTTTCTGTGGAAGATGGAGGGCGCTTTTATTTAAAAACAAACAGGAACATGATCATAGAAGTCCCAGAAAACGAGCCCCTTGACTTGACAGACGAATACATATGGGTAAGCTCTGCGCAGCTTAAGAAGCTTCTGAAAGTGGACAATGCAGTGAATTCCCTTGTAAGAAGTATATTAGGAAGCGCATAGGTTTAAAAATAACGCCTTTTGTGCTATCTGCATGGCTGTAAAGAAACTTCCTCCCGAGAAATTCGCTTTTATTGTTGAAAATGGAATTTTATCTTCAATAGATTTAATAGTTGCAAATTCACATGGCAAAATACTGCTGGGTGAGAGAAAGAACAAGCCAGCGCAGGGATATTTGTTTGTTCCAGGAGGAGTTGTACTTCATGGGGAAAGATGGGGCGAGGCGCTAAAAAGAATAAGCCTAGAGGAGATCGGGATAGCTCTTAGAAGGCAAGACGTTAAATTCGTTGGAATACATGAACAGCTATACGAAGATAATTTTACAGGTAATGGCTTTTCAACACACTATCATTCAAAAGCAGTCAGCCACAATTTGAATGCATTAGATCTCCCAAATCCCAATGCATTTAATGACCAGCATAATATTTATTTATGGCTTTCCCAAAATGAATTACTGGTAGATCCTAGAGTCCACGAATATACTAAAAACTATTTCATTCCAAATGCTCCCACAAGACTAGATATTTAACTAAAATAAACTATAAAAAGCCAGTTATTTTTAAAAACCGATGAGCAAAAAAGTCAGAATAGGCATACTTGGATGCGCAAATGTGGCAAGAAAGCACGCTATTCCTGCGTTTAAAGCCCTTGAAATTGCGGAGCTAAAAGGAATAGGGAGCAGGGACAGGGAAAAAGCAAAACTCTGGAGTGCTGAGTTTTCAATTCCTTTTTTCGGAGATTATGAAGAAATTATTAATAATAAAGAAATAGATGCAGTGTACATTGCATTGCCAACAGGACTCCATGAATCCTGGGCGATTAAAGCGGCAAATGCAAAGAAGCATGTTTTATGCGAGAAATCTATTTCAGACAGCTATAAGTCAGCGCAAAGAATTGTTGAAGCGTGCAAAAATAATTCAGTAGTTTTATTCGAGAATTTTATGTGCGCATACCACCCCCAGCATCAGAAAGTAAAGCAATTAATAAAAGAAGACCTCGGAGAAATTTTCACATTCACAGGGCGATTTGGAATTCCTCATATGGCAAAGGAAAATTTCAGGTACAAAAAAGAGCTTGGCGGCGGCAGTTTAAATGATTTAGGCGCTTATTTGGTTTTCATGTCCAATTTTATATTCCAGGATAGTCCAATAGCTGTTACATGCGCGCTGCGCAATGATTCTGAAAGCAATGTTGACTTGAATGGCTCTGCGCTGCTGGAGTTCCCAAAAGGAAAAACAGCATTAGTGTCATTTGGCTTGGGAAAAGTTTACCAGAACAATTATTCTGTCTGGGGAAGCAATGGGCTAATAATGGTAAGCAGGGCTTATGGAATACCAAAAGACATGCAGCCTGAAATAACTCTCATAAAAAATGAGAACATGTCTGAAACAGCCAAGAAAATAGAAATGGAAAGCGCGCACCAATTCCTTCTCGGCTTCAGGGCTTTCTGCGAGGCAGTCCTAAATAATAATTCAAGAACAATAAATGAAAAATACGAAGAAATTCTTTCGCAGGCAAAAATAATGCAGGCCCTAAGAGATTCAGCAAAAGAAAAAAGGAGAATTGAAATAAAATGAGAAAGCTGCTTGTAACAGGAGGGGCAGGATTTATAGGCAGCAATTTCATAAGGTACTGGCTTAACAAGTATCCAAGCAGCAAAATATTAAATCTTGATTTGCTAACCTATGCAGGAAATCTGGAAAACCTGTCGGATGTAAGTGAAAATCCAAATTATGAGTTTGTAAAAGGAGATATTTGCAATTTTGAGCTTGTTGATTTCCTTGTCAAGGAATTTAAGCCCGACTTCATAGTAAATTTTGCAGCAGAATCGCACAATAGCCTTGCAATTCTAAACCCGACAGCATTCTTCAGGACAAACCTCCTAGGCACGCAAACGCTTTTAGAAGCAGCAAGAAAAAACAATGTAAAACGCACACATTTGATTTCTACCTGCGAGGTTTACGGCGATTTGCCATTAGACAGCACAGAAAAATTTAAAGAAACAAGCCCATACAATCCGAATACCCCATACAATGCATCAAAAGCAGCAGCAGACATGGCAGTCAAAGCATATTTCAGAACATTTAATCTTCCGGCAACAATTTCAAATTGCGGCAATAATTACGGCCCTTACCAGTTCCCTGAAAAATTAATACCGCTTTTTATCACAAATTTGCTAGAGGGCAAAAAAGTTCCTTTATACAAATCTAGTTCAAATAAAAGAGAATGGATTCACGTAATTGACCATTGCAAAGCAATAGACTTGATATTGCATAATGGAAAACCTGGAGAAACTTACAATATAGGCACAGGCGTTGAAAAAAGCATAGAGGAAATAACAGAAATAATTCTTAAATCATTAAATCAGCCGGAATCCATGAAGGAATATGTGCCTGATAGACCGAGTCATGATAGGCGCTACCTTCTTGATTCCTCAAAGATAATGTCAGAGCTTGGCTGGAAACCCGAGATAGATTTTCATCAAGGATTAAAAGAAACAATTGAGTGGTATAAAAATAACAAAAGCTGGTGGGAGCCATTAAGGCAGAAAAAGATAATAGACGAGACAAAATGGAAAAATACTTAGACATAGGCTGCTTGTCAAACGACGCATATGCCCAGCATTTAGGCGTGACATTGTACTCTCTGCTTGAAAACTGCTCGTGCCCTGAAAAAATAAAGATAAATGTGGTTGACATGGGCATAACAGGCGCCAATAAGAAAAAGCTTAATTGGATAGCGAAAAAATTCAATTCCAGAATAAATTACCTGAAGCCAAAACCAGATTTGTTAAATGGCATTGAGATATCAAAGCGCTTCGGCAAAGAAACATATTACAGATTTTCGCTTATAGAGACAGCAAAAACTTCCAAGCTTTTGTCAATTGACTCAGACATGATCGTAAAAGGCGACATTGCAGAGCTTTTCAATCTCAAATTCAAGGACAATGTGCTTTTTGCTGTCAAGGATCTGGACTTGCCTTTGAGAAACAGGCTGAAGCTTGGCATAAAGGCTGACACGCCTTATTTCAACAGCGGCTTGTTGTTTATAGATTTGAAAAAGTGGAAAAAGCAAAAGCTGACAGAAAAAGCGCTAAAATGGATTAAGGAAAATGCAGACAAGACAGAATTTGCTGACCAGGATGGATTGAACATGGCATTAGTAGGCAAATGGCGAGAAATACACCCCTCGTGGAATATGCTTACAAAAATATTTTATTATGATTATCCTCTGCCATTTGTGCACAACCATAACAGGCAGGCGCTAGAGACTTACAAAAGAATAAAGCAGCCCAAAATAATACACTATACGGGATTTCTAAAGCCATGGTTTTTCTTTGACCCTGTGCCCATGAAAAAAGAATACCTCAATTATCTTAAAAAAACTCCCTGGGATGGCTATAAATTTCCCGATTTAAGCGCAAAAGCATTCCTTGAAAGGGCAGGAAAAATTCTTGGCTTCTTTTTTGCAAAATTCATAAAAAAATAAAGAATTTTGTACAAAAGATTAATTAACATAATAAGACTTCTGCATCATCAAATCTTGAAGTTGAGAATCTGACCAATCATGAAGTTGAGAAGCTAACCAACCATAAATAGTTATTGCAATAATCTTGATAGCAATAGCAGAGATTACTAGGAATTAACAATGCATATGCTGTCCTGTCAGATTGCCATAAATTGCTCAAGTTGGTTAAGCATTCCCATCATAAAAAATCGTTGTGATAACCCAAGGGGATATCACCTTTCAGCTCTCAAAGTCCATCCTTTTTTTGTGTCCTGCTTCATGAAAACGGATGCAAAATGGCCCAAGCCGGTAATAGCCATCCAAAAAAGCATTAAAAATCCAATAGAAGGTTTTTCTTTGAAAGATTTTCTTAAAATAAAATAATTGCTGGGGATATAGTAATCAAAAAGGCCAACTTTATAAATGCCTTGTATTTGTCTTCGAGCAACAGCAGTTCTTATTTTTTGCTTGAATAAATCTTTTAAGAATATTTTGCTATAAACAGGCGACATTTTAGGCATATTATCGTCATTAAAAATTATTATATCATATCCTTCATTGATAATGTTGAAAGTTCTCTCAAAATCATCGCCTAAGGTGGAATTTTTTTTATACAGCTTTTTTCTGAATACGTTTGTCAAAAACATCTTAGGATTTTTTACATAGAGTTTATTATCTTTTGAATAAGCAAATCTTTCTTTTTGGTAATTCATCCAATAATAAGCGCTGTAGGCGACCATTTTAAATCCAATATTCCCAGATTTTAGCTTCTCTTTGTCCCACTCAACAGGAAAAGACTCTGCAATTCCGCCTATTTTACCATCATCAAAAGCAGAAAAAAATTCATTCAATTTTTCTTTGCTTTGAAAATCAAAAATCCAATCAGCATCATTAATCACTATGATATCTCCGCGGGTTTTTTTTATCAAAAAATCAATAACTTCTGGCTTGCCTTTTCTTATGTTCAAATTAAAATATTTGAATTTTTTGTTTTTTCTGATGGCGCTTTTAACAATTTCTTCAGTGCTGTCAGTGCAGCCGTCAAGTCCTACAAGAACTTCATAATTTTTGAAAGGAAGCCCTGAAAGATGCTGCAGCGTCTTTCCTATTATCTTTTCTTCATTATGCGCAGGAATAAGAAATGAAATTTTTCTCATGGTTTCGGTATGTACTTTATTATCTTGTCGTAAATTCTCATCATGCTCTTAAGCGGAGAGTTCAAAAGCCTCAGCCTCACAACACCGAGGGCCATCCATGGCCCTGCCCGCCAGAAGTTTATCTTGGAATATTCTTTGTCAATCCAGATAGTTGGCAGGCTTTTTATCTTAAATCCTGATTTGCGAAGATGGTAAAGGAGCTCGACATCAAAAGCCCACTGAGACATGCTTAATTTTTGAATACTCTCTGTTATTGCTTTCTTTTTGAAAACCTTTGCGCCGCATTGGGTATCTCCAAAGGGCAGGAGTAAAATGCCCCTTATCAGCATGTTGAAAGCCTTTCTCGCAATAAGCCTTTTAACAGAAGGCCTGGGATAAATTTTAGAGTCATTTAGGTATCTATCAGCAATTGCCCCATGAATATTTTTATTCTTTCCTAAAAAATCAACTAATTTCCAATATTCTTCAGGCGACGTTGCCATATCAGCATCAACAAAACCAATAAGCCCGAAATCTTTCTCTAAATAATGCCTGAATCCCTCTATTACTGCATATCCCTTTCCACCTTTTAAAAGGTCCAAATATTTTATGTTTTTATTTTTCTTTATAGCTTTCTTTACGAGCCCAAGAGTATTATCAGTTGTGTTGTTAATAACCACTAATAGCTCATAATCCATTACTCTATCATGTTTCAGTTTATTGAAAAATTTAGAGTATCCTTCCAATGTTTTGCCGATTCTTTTCTCTTCATTGTAAGCAGGTATTATAATTGCAGTTTTCTCCATTGTTAAGCCTGAAAATGCGTTATTTTAAAGTTATGGCTTCTGGAAGAGATATTGTATACTAAACGTCACTTTTATTATTTAGACAATTCAAGAGGCGAGGATGTTATAACAATAATTTTGCTTAATAAGAGTTATTTTACATTCGATATTTTAATTATTGACAAACAAAGGTTTCAAAGTCAATGAAATGGCATATTATCTTATTTTTCTTCCAGATGACGATAAGGTTACAGCACCTCTGGAAGATTAAGTTTTTATATGCTAAAAATAGTCCTAAAACATGGCTAATAAAGACTACCTTGGCTCGTTTATAGACAGGCTTTTTAACATCAAAAAGCAAACATGGATTTTGCTGTCTATTTTTTCCCTTGGGCTCATATTAAGGATTATAGCAGCAATCAACCTTTCTGTGTCCGCGGATGATATGCATTTTGTAACCCATGCAGTGGACTTTTATAAATCCGGCCGCCTTGTCACTTATGACCAGTCTTCAGGCTTATGGTTTGCAATAACAAGCATCTTTTATAATTTGTTCGGCGCAACACAGTTGAGCTCAAGGCTCGCAGCATTAATATTCGGCTCTCTGACCATTTTTGTTGTATATTTTATATCGAAGGAATTCTTTGATGAAAAAGTTGCCATTTTGGCAGCATTTTTGCTTGCAATCGCGCCATTCCATATTAAACTGACCATTGCAGAGCAGGATGTCATGGCAATGTTTTTTGTGCTGTTTTCAATGTTTATTTTTATCAGGGCAATAAAGTTTGAAAGACCCTATCTCTTCATAGCAAGCGGAGCTCTAATGGGCCTTGCAATTTACACAAAAGTTTATCCTCTTTTGTTTATTCCATCATTGCTAGCCTATTTTGTATATTTTAACAGAAAGAATAAAGGAAAGATTCAGATTTCACGAAAAGATGTGAAAAATATATCTCTGTTTCTTTTCATGATATTTATTTTTACTATTCCCGCGCTAACCCACAATTACCTTCTTTACAAAGACCAGGGGTTTATGGACTTGCAGTTTACTCGCGCTTTAGGATTGGGAAAGGATAAGTCCGCAGAATATTATTCCTGGGATCACCAATTCAGCGCAAAAAATGACTGGAAAGGATTGGTATTCGGCAATTCCTCAAATTCTGGCTCTCCAACGCCTACGTTCATTCAGGCAGTCAATTATATAAGAATCGGCAACCCTGTTATTTTTTATCTTGGGCTTATTGGAATTTTAGTTCTATTATTTTATAAAAAAGAAAGAATTGACAAAAGTTATTTGTGGTTTTTCGCAGCAAGCATTGTCTTTGCATTGCCATTTATGGCCTCAATAATCCTGCTGCCCAAGCATTATGTCTTTCTTGAAATTTTCTTAGTTCCATTCAGCGCTCTTGCAATAATCACAGGGAACAAAAAGTTTTTCAAAGAAAATGGAAAAACCATGAGATATATCGTAGTTGCTCTTTTGCTTATCTCTCTTTTATATCTTGGAATTAAGAGTACGGGCACAAACCCGCATTTCTATGGGAAAAGTTCTGTCGGGCAGTTTATTAATTTTAAGGAAAAAAGCATTCCGGCTAATTCTCTTATCGTAGCAGATAGCAGAATTTATCGGGGCCAAATTAATTGGATGTCTCTTGGAAGGCCCTATGTAGAAGGGTCTGACTTTTTAAACATTTTAAATAATCAGGATCAATTGCCAGGAGAAGGGGTCTCGGTGCAAGTATTTTTCATCGAATGCGTGCCAGACGATTGCGGATGGGGCACAATCCAAGATCAACCAGAGTTTAATGAAAGCATGGAGCTCCTCGCGGGGGCATTCAAGCAGGGAGGAAAACCCGTAGAATCAATCAAGGAGCCTGACAGAAGCCAAAATTATTATCCATGGTCAGAAGGCAAAATAGGCGCGATAAATGTTTATGTCATGACGTTATCCTTAAAAAAAGAAATTTTAAATTATGCAAGCCAGCCAAAAAAGTGGTTTCTATATGACATAGGCTATAAGCCAATAGAAAATCAGTTTGACTATTACAGGCCGAATGGGGCATCAGGCATATTTTTAGACAGCTTTGCTCATTGGATTGTAACATTATCAGTATTTCTCGCTTTCTTAAGCATGCTGTATCTTATTTACCTTATAATTAAAATATGAATCTCTCAATAATTGTCCCAGTTTATAACGAAGAAAAAACAATTGAAAAAATCTTAAAGAAATTGGAATCTGTACCAATGAAAACAAGCAGAGAAATAATAATAGTTGATGATGGAAGTACAGATAATTCTATTAAAATAGCCAAAGAATTCATTACACATTCAAGCAATAAAAAAATCTCTTATCAAATTATATCAAAAAAGAATCAAGGCAAGGGCTCGGCAGTGCGCAGAGGCATAAAAGAAGCAAGAGGAGGCATAATAACTATCCAGGATGCTGATTTAGAGTATGATCCATCTGATTTTAATATTCTTATAAATGCAATGCTTAAGTCCAAGTCTTCTGTTGTTTACGGCTCGCGATTTATGAAAAAGCACAAGCCAATGTACAGAATATATTACGCAGGAAACAAGTTTCTCACGTTGCTGACTAAAATGCTTTACAACTCAACAATAACTGATATGGAAACCTGCTATAAAATGTTCAAATCAGATGTAATAAAATCCCTAAACTTGAAATCAGATGGTTTTGACATTGAGCCGGAAATAACAGCCAAAATACTTAAGAAAGGAATAAAGATTCATGAAGTCCCGATAGGCTATAATCCCCGCAGAATAGAGGAGGGCAAGAAAATAAACTGGAAAGATGGCTTAAAGGCAATATGGGTCCTCATTAGTTTGCGTTTTAGCGATTAATCTTTGTCCAGCAGCGTTATTGCCCCCCACAAGAATGCAACAGAAGCAACAACAAATGCTATCGAGAACTGCACCAAGTCTTTGGAGAAGTAAACAAGCAGAAAAACCTCTATGAAAAGAAATGCAGCCATGATGGCGTATCTTTTTGTCCTGCCAATTGACAGCTTGTATAATAATATCAAATTTGCAATAGAAATAATTCCAAAAGCGAGCCCTACAAAAAACAGCACAGAAACAGCCTCAGAAATAATCTCGCCTTTGAATATTTTTATTATAATCTCTGGAGCAAAGTAGAATGCGCTAAGCAGGGCAATAACCCCCAAAAACACAAGGACCAACGCGTTGCCAAAAGCATTTGCTTTAATTTTCTGCCCATTTTCCTCCTGCGCAGATATCGGAAACATTGCCTTGCTTATAGGAAGAGTCCCCCAGAATATTATTTTGCCAAGTATGGAAGCAATTGCATAAGCGCCTGCAACATCAGGCTCAAAAAGCATTTTTGCAATAAGGACATCCATGCTGTAAAATATCACAACAACAGCAGTAATAAAAAAAGTGGGTCTGGCATATTTATAAATTCCAGCAGAGACAGATTTCTCTTCCTTGCTTTTAAGGACATCTCTTAATTGAGCAAAAGAAAAAAGCAAAGCTGTAAGGCCTCCAAGTATCGCCCCAATAATTGCGCCGTAAACTCTCCAGCCAATTACAACAAGAGATACTCCGATGGCAAGCTTTAGCACTGCCTCTGCCAAAAGATTTCCCCCAAGAGAGAAAAATCTTTTTCTTCCCTGCATGACTCCTCTTGATACAGGCGTTAAAAACGCAAGAAAAATTACAGTGCCTGTGATAGCTAAAAGAAAGTAATCAATCTTTAAAAGGCGCGAAAGAGCTATTGCTATTATTAGGTAGGCTATAAATGCATAAGAAGCCAAATAAAATGCTTTTCGCATCGATTTTTTAAAAAGATTTTTGAGCTTTCCTTTATTATCTTCATTTACAGAGTACTTTGTTACAATAGTCTGTATTGATTCGGCAAGTATGGCGGAAATATATATTATTGCAAACAAGCTTGCCAGAATCCCATAATCAGCGACGCTAAGCTTCCTGACCATAAGGAACTGAAATAAAAAGTGAAAGAAATTAAAAAGCCCAAAGGCAATTAATAGGATGAAGCTTCCCTTTATAAGTTTTTTATTTAATTTGCTCCCCATTTTTTATATTTAAGCATTCCTTAGCGATTCAGGATAATCCGTGCTTATAAATTCCTCATTAAACTTAATGTCCGCAGGATAATTTATTTCCCATATTTTTATTGGGCCTCTAAGACCTTCAAAGAAGATAAATTCTCCTATGCTCAGGCCCTGGCTCCTTAAGCTCTCTACAATTATATCAGATTCGGCATGGGCAAGCCTAAAGCCGGTATTTTTCTCATCATATAAGTACAATCTTGCAAGTTGCGAGTTTACTGTTCTGGAGCTCAAGTATAGCAACGCGCCTCTTTGCTCCACATTTGCCTGTTCCCCCTTAAGGTTTAATTTAGGCATAAAGAAGACACCCGCTTTCAGCCCTTCTCCTGCGTCAAATAGGGTTTCTCCATCGTAATAGTATCTGAGAGGAATGGAGTATTGCTGGTCTTGATAAACAAAAATGCCGCTGACGCTTTTTATCACGTTCTGATTGTCAACTTCAACAATGATTGCTCCAAGCCCGGCTTTTTGCCCAGGGAGAAATATTTCAGACCCGTTATTGCTGTAAATTATATCCTCATCTATGGCTGTTCCCCCGCCGTAAATTTCAATAGTCGAATTTTTTCTTTCAACTGTTTGAGAATTATCTCTTACAAATGTAGATATCCAGCTCGCCCGATCATAGCTCTCATCAGACCCTATGTTTGAAAACGCGCTGTATTTGCCTATGTCTGTCGAGTCTATTAAAAAGTGCGTTGTGTTATGGGCATACAAGAATTCAAGAGCAGTCTTCGCGCTTGGCCCTGTTAATGCATATCTTCCCATCATATGATTCCAGTAAGAGATTGAGTTTCCTCCATCGAGGACAGTCGCTCTATTGCCTATTGATTGCACCCAATATCCATAATCCCACCAATGCCCGAATACTGCGTTTTCCTGTGTATTCTCTCTCACCCACGCCATAGCTTTCTGCCATTGCTGGTTGTATCCCGCAGGAACATAGCCTTCCGCCGCTCCGTGGCTTGCATTGTAAAGAGAATAAGCAGAAAATATAACAGCCAATATTACAATCCCCCCCATTATGGCCGCAATTGCTTTATTTTCTTTTTTGATCGAATCCTTAATATAATATCCGCTTTGCGCGGCAAGATATCCTATTATTATGGATGCAGGGGGGACTAAAATCATGACAAGTCTTATTGCGCCTCTTGCGGAAACTATCGCCAAAAAGAAAAAGACAAATAAGAATACTGGACCAAAAGGAATTTTCTCAAATTCTTTATCCCTGCCTTCTCTGTAATATTTCCAGTAATAAAATCCCAGGCTTCCTACGAATAGCAAAAAGCCAAAAGCGTAAAACAATATGCTTATAGTATTTTCCCCGGTAAAAGTGCTTTCAGGAGAATATCTGCTGAATATAAGTGAGATAAGGAATACAACATAGCTCATAGAAAGAATCAATCTTTCTTTTTTAGCGAAAGTGCTTACTAAATAATTGAATAAGAATATAGACCCAATGAAAAAGAGCCAAAATGTTACAGGAAAACCGGCAAATTGGGGTCCGAAATTTCCCGCCCACTCATTGAAATAAGGCTGCTTGTTCTCAGCAACAGTTTGGATAAGTCTTGTTGTTGCAGGCTTGACAAGATTATTATAGGTCTCTCCAAGTTTGCTGGGTATGAATGATGCTCCAAAAACCGCAGTCGACGCAGCAGAAATCAAAATAACGCAGACTGCCAAGGAGATTACTTTCCTCGGCACTTTCAGCATCTTTTCTTTCTCAAAGTATTTTTTGAGTTTAGTGCCCCATATGGCATGATGGGCCGCCAGTACAATAAGCACGAATATTCCTGCTCCTGTTGTCACCGATCTAAAAATATTTGATAAAGTATATCTTGGGTTAAATATCATTATCGCAAAAGCAGCAAAAAGCCAGATAGTATAAGCAAATGTTCTTCTTTTATCCACATCCCCAAAGAAAAATACCGCCAGGACAGTCGGCGCCGCTATAAGAAAAATATATCCAAATCCTCCCCAAATAAATGCCATTCCAGCAGTAAATACCGCAGATAAAGCAGCCGC
The DNA here is from genome assembly GCA_964372675.1 of Candidatus Woesearchaeota archaeon. Classification (GTDB taxonomy): domain Archaea; phylum Nanobdellota; class Nanobdellia; order Pacearchaeales; family GW2011-AR1; genus SICU01. The sequence continues at coordinate 15,876 of CAYJRP010000009.1, forward strand.
CAAATAAGCCTTGTTCTTTTTATCTGATTCCCAAGCGCTTATAAAAAAGTATAAGGCCATAAACATGAAGAAGAATGCAGCCGACTCTTTTTCAGGTATTCCTGCTATGGTTCTTGGGAGCAGGGAAGGCATTACTGCCAAAAAGAAAGATGAAATGAGCGCGATGATATTTGCTTTTTGTGTTCCAAGGCCTTTTGCAAAAATCTTTCTTGTCAAAAGAAAAAAAGCAACTACCGTCAGGCCAAACATAAAAACAGGAAAGAATACAGATGACTGGTCAACACTAGTGCTTCCAAATAATACAGCTGCCTTGTGAAACCACGCCATCATATAAGGAAGCAGTAAATATTCTTCTGAAGTGCCGAATCCAAGGGGCGCATATCTCATTGCATCTGTTTTCATAATGCCCCCGTGCTCAACAATATATTTCGCATATCTGAGGAATAAGAAAGGGTCCAAATCCGGTCCAAGCGTCCAGTCATTAGTAGTCGCGTCTCTAAGCCCGTCAAGGTTTGCTGTTCTGATGTTTAAGGCCAAAAAAACAATAAAAGCAAGAGCAAGATAAACTATCCAACTGCGGTTGTTTTTCAAAAAAGAAATTACCTTCTTTTTCCTTTCCTCAATGATTAAAGATTCATTAGAATCCATCTTATTAGATTAAAATATGCTTATTTAAATATTTTCAAAATTAGCCAATGTGAAATTATCATAGCCGCCATTTAAGATGGGTGAAGCTTGCCAACTCAATGCATATCTCCCTTGCAGAACAGGCAAGGTTTACTAATTATTCAGTTAAAAAACAAAGGAGTAACAAACACCTCCATCAGCGCCGCAATAAACAGAATAGCAACAGCAAGGATTACTAAATTTAGTGCGTCCTGCAGAACTTTCCAGAATTTGTCTGTTCCAACTTCTCTTCTTATGATGGTGAAAGAGATTATTCCCCCAGCAAGAGCAGCAACAAAGTAAGAGCCTATTTCAAAAATACCATGGACCATATATCTTAGCAATGCAAGGGGCAATAAGTTCAAGTTAGATTTTGTGAAAATTCCTATTGCTGCAGCAATAACACTTGCATTCCACGCAAGTATAAAAATAACGCCCGCGCCAAACAGCAAAGAGAAAATCAGCGTGAAAATAAGCACATAAATATTATTTGCAAAAATTAAGAAAAGTCTTTCTGCGTTGGTTGCAAAAACCGTCTGCACACTTTCTTCTCCCTTTCCAAGGGCGCTCAACTGCATATTGCAAGTGCTGTCCCCCGGCTTGTTAATGGCGCAGAAAGTGTCTATCTGCGCCGTAAAGTTAGCTGTAGTCGGAAGAATAATATACCAAAAAGAATATCCGACAACAAATCCAATGAAAAGCCATAGGAAGGCCCATAAAGCAGCCCTATGATCTTTCAAAAGTTGGAACACTCCGCGAGATTCATCGACAGATCTTGCCTCCTCAAGCCTGAACACATAATAAACAAATGGAAGGGAGAACATGACTGTAAAAGTAACAGTCAAAATTCCAAGGTTTGCGGACAGCACCGGGTCTTTGGAAAATATCCAGCTTGTAAGTAGCACAGCAATCGTTGCGTAAAAAAACCCTATGAAAAACATCTCCCAAGGCTTTCGCTCAGCCTTGGCGGGATTAATCAGCATCTCCAACATTTTTTGTCACCTATTAAATTATCAAATAAAACTAACATCCTGGCATTAAATAGTTTCTTATAGCTAAAATTATCAATTTCAAAGACATTCGGGAAGATGGAAACCATGAACCCCCCATGCATGGTAAGAATTACAAACCTCTGTGTCATGTTGTTAATTCCCAGTGGATAAAACCGCTAGCATTATTAACCCAAAACCACTATTGCATTAATGAACATTTTCAATAAAATATCCAGAGATATCAAGTTATTAAAAATTCAAGGCGCGACAGAGGTGGCAAAAGCCGGAGTAAGGGCATATTTCCTAAATCCCACAGCAGCATCAAGAAAGAAATTAGCTTCGCTAAGGCCAACAGAGCCAGCGTTATTCAATGCAATTAATATAGCAAAAAAGCATTCGCAAAAAGAGATAATAAGCCATTTCCAAAAAGCGCAGGAAAAAATAAATCAAAATGTGTCAAAAATAATAAGAAATAAAAAAATAATATTCACCCATTGTCATTCTAATGCGGTAAGCAATTCATTAATTTACGCAAAGAAAAATGGTCTTAAGTTTGAAGTTTATAATACAGAGACAAGACCATTGTACCAAGGAAGATTGACTGCAAAACAGCTTGCCAAAGCAAAAATAAAAGTCACAACATTTGTTGATTCAGGAATGCACGAAGCGATAAAGCGGTCAGATATAGTTTTGCTAGGAGCAGATGCAGTCCTCAATTCAGGCGCAATAAATAAAATAGGCAGCGCAGCTGCCGCAGAGATAGCCAAAGTGCACAAAGTCCCTCTGTATATTGTTTCAGACTCTTGGAAGTTCTATTCAAAAAGCGTCAAAATCGAAGAAAGAGACTTCCATGAAGTCTGGAAAAGTGCGCCAAAGCATGTCAAAGTAAAGAATCCTGCTTTTGAAAAAGTGCCCAAACAAGATATAACAAAGATAATTTCCGAGTTGGGAATTTTAAGCTATAGCAATTTCATAAAACAAGCAAA
>CAYJRP010000010.1:0-17132 GCA_964372675.1 Candidatus Woesearchaeota archaeon
CATCGTCTCGGTTTTAGAAGCAAGATCTGAAAATAAAGTAGCTGCTTTTTTATAGCAATACTTTTAAACAACTCTTGTTTGGATTTTAAATGGATGATTATAATGGATTAGTTGCAAGGATCTCCAAGGCTTCTGGACTTGGTTCTGCTGAAATTGATAAGAAAGTCGAGGCCAAGAGAACAAAGTTATCCGGATTAATCTCCAAGGAAGGCGCTGCGCAAATTGTTGCGGCTGAACTCGGCATTAGTTTTGAAAACGAAGTTTATAAAATATTCGAGCTGAAAGATGGGATGAAAAGAGTAAATGTTGTTGGCAAAATAACGAGGGTTTTTCCTGTTAGAGAATTTAATAAAAATGGGCGCTCCGGGAAGGTTCTTAATTTTCTACTTGGAGATGAGACATCCAACATAAGAACTGTTTTATGGGATAGCAATCATATTTCATTTATTGAAAAGGGAAATATTAACGATGGGGATGTTGTAGATATTAGCGGCGCAAACATGAAAAATGGCGAGTTGCATTTGTCAGGGTTTTCAGATATAAAGAAGAGCAAGGAGAAGCTTACAGAGGTTAAAACAACCAGCACTGCTGAGTTTGGGAAACTAAGAGATGCCCAGCAGGGAAGAGCGATGAAAATCAGGGCCGTGATTGTTCAGAGCTTTGAGCCAAGGTATTTTGAATCGAAGCAAAAGCCAGGGGAGAAAGGAGCTTTGCTGAATATGGTTATTGACGATGGGACAGAGAATATAAGGGCTGTGATGTTTAGTGAAAACATCAAAAAGTTATTGAATGTAAATGATGAGGAGCTTTTTTCTTTTGACGCTATAAATGGAAAAGTTTCTGGCCTGCTTGGGGAAGAAAAGATTTTCTCTGGGTTTTTTAGAATGAATTCTTTTACGAATTCGGTAGAGATGTTTGTTAATGACATTTCTGAAATAAATGTCAATGATTTAATAAAAGAGCTTGAAAGCAAGGTTTAAAATTTACCAATTGCTTGTAAGATTATGAGAAATAGAACGCATTTGGCCATAGGGCTTTTATTCATGCTTATTTTTCTGAAGCACGTTGTTAATGTTATTATTTTTATACCTGTTTTTTTGATTGCCACTCTATTGCCTAATTTAGATCAGATTGGCTCTAAGAGAAGAGCCGGAGGAAATGCTTTCATAATTACATCTTCCAAGATTATTTCCAAGAGCAATGGTCTGTTGCACAGCTTTACTTTTTGCTTGATTGTTACTTTGATATTTATATGGTATCTGCCGGTGCTTGCTTTTCCTTTCTTTTTGGGCTATGCACTCAACTTATTGGCGGATACGTGGACTGTCGAGGGCATAAAGCCGTTCTGGCCTTTGAAGACAGTTTCTAAAGGCAGAGTTCAAATAGGTGGGAAAATTGAAGATACTATTTTCTTTATCTTTGTAATGCTTGACTTGGCATTTCTTTTTATTTATTTCCAGTAATACCCCAAAGTCTTGCCTAGGGATAAAACTTTGGGCTAACATATAACGCTTCTTGACTGGAGCATCCAATCTTCATGCCTATGATATTTCAAATGTTGTTTCTGTATTTGCTAATTTATGATGCCCTCTGGTCTTGTCGTGGGGCAGTTCGCTTGATTCTAACTGGCTAATGTATCCTATCAAGTGCTGAAATGTTTATAAATTGTGAGTTATTGTGGGGATTGAATGCCAAAGGAAAAAGAAGATAAAACTGAGACTGGAGAAAGTGGAGAGGCAAAATTAACTGATATTCCCGGGATTGGACCAGGAATTGCCGCCAAATTAGAGGCGGCAGGAGTTTATGATTTGATGGGGCTTGCTGTTATGTCTCCGCCTGCGCTTTCTGAACTTGCAGGCGTCGGGGAAGCTGTTGCCCGAAAAGCTATTCAGGCTGCAAGAGGCATGATGCAACTTGGATTTATGGATGGATCGGAGTTTGCTAAGAAAAGAGAAGATACAGGATATATAAAAACAGGAAGCACCAATTTAGACAATCTCCTTGGGGGAAAGGGTATTGAGGTAGGAGCAATGACCGAATGCTATGGTGCGTTTTCTAGCGGGAAAAGTCAATTGGCTTTCGCTCTTGCTGTTAATGTGCAGCTGCCGCGAGAGCATGGGGGCGCGAATGGCAAGGCTGTTTTCATAGATACTGAAGGAACTTTTTCTCCTTTGAGAATTAGGCAGATTGCCGAGGGAATTGGTGCAAATCCGGAAAAAGTTCTAAAAAATATTTTAGTTGCAAGAGCGTTTAATGCAGATCACCAGATTTTATTATTAGACAAAGTAGGAGAGATGATAAAAGAAGGGGAGCCAATAAAGCTTTTGATTGTTGATTCTTTGACAGCACATTTCAGGGCAGAATTTGCTGGCCGAGGACAACTTGCAGACAGGCAGCAGAAATTAAATAAATATCTGCATCAACTTACGAGGTTAGCAGAGCAGCGAAATTTTGCAGTTTATGTTACAAATCAAGTTATGGCAAATCCTGCTATGATGTTTGGAGACCCAACGACGCACGTCGGGGGCCATATAGTTGGACACGCTGCAAAATTCAGAATTTATCTTAGAAGAGGAAGACAGGGAAGCAGAGTTGCCAAGATGATTGACTCACCGGACTTGCCTGACAATGAAACTCAGTTTTACGTTACTGAAAAAGGCTTGAGAGACGAAGTAAGCGAATAAGATTTGTTATAATAACGCGCCCACTCGGATTTGAACCGAGGACCCCAACCTCCGCAAGGTTGTGCTCTATCCAGGCTGAGCTATGGGCGCACATGCTTCAGAAGATAAAGCTCTTTTAAATCATTTGGTTAGTAATTTTAGAAATGTTTGTCTAAATCTTTTTTGTAATCATGCACTTCATGCTTTTGGAACCACAATGAGATTTCGCGCTTTGCTGTTTCAATTGTGTCTGAAGCATGGATTAAGTTCCTTAGGACGCGCTCTTTGTCGTTGGCTAGGGCGTAAGACTCAATCATTGCAAAGTCCCCGCGGATTGTTCCGGGATCTGCCTGCCTTGGCTCTGTTGAGCCAACCATTTTTCTTACTATTTCAACAGCATGCGGGCCCTCTATAACCATTGCAATTACAGGGCCCTCTTTCAGAAAGTTTTTGTTCCAGGATTGTATCATTTTTCCGTATGCTATTGCGTCTTTAAATGGGAATGGCTCTCCGGCTGACTCTCGAGTCTTTTTTGTTTTTTCATAAACGTTTTTCGCCCATTCCTTGTCAAGAAAATAATGGTTTTCTGCCAGCTTTTCGTCAGCCCACAGCATTTTCATTGCTATAATCTTCAAGCCTGCTTCCTCAAATCTTGTGATTATTTTTCCTATTAAGCCGCGGGCCACACCGTCTGGCTTGATTAGTGTAAGGGTTTTCTCAATTACCATGATTTGAAGTTGATAAGATATTTTTTAAATGTTGTTGCCTTGCGTTATTTATGAAAGCATTGCAAAAATATTTGCTGAAAAACGGGCTGGATTGCGCGCTTTTTCTGAATGGCGAGAAGCCAGATCCCAATTCTTTTTATTTGACTGGTTATAATGGCTCTGGGGTTTTGATTGTGCCTTCCCGCGGAAAAGCTATCTTACACGTGCCTGATAGGGACAAGACAGAAGCCTTAAACGCCAAAAATGCAAATGTTTCTGTTGCTGATAAAAATAGGAAATTATCTGATGTGTTGAAGGAGAAAGGCATTTCTACTAAGAAAATTGGAATTTGCTTTGAAAATACTTTTGTTAGCGATTTTAATTCTCTTAAAGAGAAGTTTAATTGCTCTTTTACTGACTTGTCTGGATTCATGAAGGAGCTAAGAATGCAGAAAAGAACAGATGAAATTGCCAAGATAAAAAAGGCATGCACGATTACTGACAAGATAATTGAGAAATTTGTTGCCAATTTCAAGAAATTCAAGACTGAAAGCGATGCCACTGCTTTTTTAACTTATGAAGCTCGCTCTAGGGGATGCGGTCTTGCTTTTGAACCAATAGTTGCTTCTGGGGCAAATGCCGCTGTGCCGCATCATGTTCCTTCTGGAGCCATAAAGAGTGGTTTTTGTGTTGTTGATTTTGGAGTTACTTATAAAGGCTATTGCTCTGATGTTACTCGGACTTTTTATGTTGGTAAGCCAACTGAAAAAGAAAGAAGATTATATGCTGAATTATTGAAAATACAAGAGGATTCTATTTTGAAAGTGATAGTTGGAGGGAAAATTGCTCATTTATACAATGATGCAAAGAGAATTCTTGGAGATAAATTTATTCATAGTTTGGGGCATGGAATGGGAATTGAAGTTCACGAAGCGCCAAATATTTCTTATACAAATGAAGGTGTTTTCAAGAAAAACATGGTTGTGACAATTGAGCCGGGAGTTTATGTTTCTGGAAAGTATGGCATAAGAATTGAAGATGATGTGCTTGTTACTTCTGGAAAACCGAGAGTTTTGAGTAAGTTTAGCAAGGAATTGATTACTTTGTGAATAATTAAATAGTCTTTTTCTTTTCGGTAATTATGGAAATAATCGCTGATTTGCATATACATTCCAGATTTGCCCGAGCAACTTCCAAAGACTTAACAATAGACAATCTTGTTAAGTGGGCTAAGATAAAAGGCTTACATCTAATCGGGACAGGAGATTTTCAGCATCCCAAATGGAATATTGAAATAAAAGAGAAATTGGAAGAGGATGATAATGGTATTTTATGGCTTAAAAATAGTCGGAGAGAGCCCGGGACCGATATTGCTTTTTTATGGAATACTGAAATAAGTTTAATGTTTTCTCAAGGCATTAAGAAAAAAAGAGCAGTGCACTTGCTTGTTTTTGCGCCTAATGGAATAGTTGCTGATAAAATTATTGCCTACTTGGGGAGCAAAGGAAGGCTTGATTACGACGGCAGGCCTATTTTTGGAATATCTTGCAAACAATTTGTGCATGACTTGAAAGAAATAGATGATAAAATTGAAATTATTCCTGCGCATTGTTTATTGCCCGACGATAAGGTTATTTGCAATCCTTCTTTAAAGAAAATTTCTGATGTGGAAGAAGGCGATAAAGTTCTAACACACGCAGGAGAATATAAAAATGTTAAAGAGGTATTAGTTAATTATTATGATGGGAAAATTTTTACTATCAAGCCCTATTATTTTAGAGAAAGTTTTTTGAATGTTACAGATAATCATCCCATATTAGCAATAAAGACTGTAAAAGATTGTTCTTATATTAGTGGTTTATGCAAGTCGAATAGCATAGCAAAGGGCAAACATACCTGCCGCAAAAAACATTATGAAAATTATAAACCGCAATGGATTTTTGCTAAGGACTTGGAGATTAATGATGTTTTGTTATACCCCCGAGTTAAAAAAATCGAAGATAAAGGGTATATTAAGATTTCTGATTTTGTTAATAAAGAAAATTATAGAATTAAAAATGATTTTTTAGTACCAAGTGTTGGGAGACAAGATAAAGTCATAAAAGATAAATTAGAAATTACTGCTGATTTTTGCAGGCTTGCCGGATATTATTTGGCTGAAGGATCTTTTAGTAAAAGAAAGAACTGTTTAATTTTTTCTTTTGCTAAGCACGAAGAGGAATATATTAACGATGTTATTTTTTTAATGGACAAAATTTTTGGCGTAAAATTAGCTAAAAAAAGAGAAAGGAATGGTTATGACTTGCATTTTTATTCAAAAACAATTATAGATTTGTTTGATAATTTATTTTATGAAAATAATTCACCTCGCAGGGCATATTCTAAAATAATTCCCCGATGGATGATTAATTTATTTATAGATAAACAGGCAGAATTATTTAAGGGTTGGTGGAGAGGCGATGCAGGGACTACTACTTCTGAAATTTTAGCGCACCAAATGAAAATTATTTGCTTAAGATTAGGAGTTATACCTTCTATTTATAAGACGACTAAGGAGAAATTTAATAATTATAATAGTAAAATCAATGGCCGGAAAATTATAGCATCGCATGATATTTATTTATTTAATAACCTTTCTTTTTACGAGGATAAATTTAATTTGCTAAAAGAAAAAGAATTTAAAAGATTTAATACAAAATTACAACGTAAACATGGCTGGATTGATGAAAATTATGTTTATATTCCTATAAAAGATATAGAAACGCAAGATTATGATGGAGATGTTTATAATTTAGAAGTTGAAGATGATAACACTTATGTTACCCCTTCTGCTATTGTTCATAATTGTATGACTCCTTGGTTCGGTATTTTTGGAAGCGATTCTGGGTTTGATTCTCTTGCAGAATGTTTTGAGGAAGAAGCGAGACATATTTATGCGATGGAAAGTGGAATGAGTGCGGACCCCTCGATGATTTGGAGATTGAAGGAAAAAATAAATATTGTCAGCTTCTCTGACGCACATAGTTTTTGGCCTTGGCGGTTGGGAAGAGAGGCAACTATATTTGGTTTAGATAAATTGACTTATGATAATGTTATTAAGGCAATACGGAATGGAGAAGGATTAAAAGCAACGATTGAAACTCCTCCCGAATACGGAAAATACCATTGGGATGGGCATAGGAATTGCAATTTTTCCTCTTCTCCAGAAGAGACTAAAAAAATAAATGGGATTTGTCCTGTCTGCAAACGTGGTTTGACAATCGGTGTTGAAAATAGAATTGATACAATTGCTAAAGAGAAAGAAGGCTTTCGGCCAAATTCAGGGAAGGATTTTTACAAATTGCTGCCTTTGCATGAATTGATTGGCGTTTTGATTGGTTCAAAAGTGGAATCTCCAAAAACTTGGAAGATTTATAATGAGGTTATTGAAAAATTCGGTAATGAGTTTTATGTTTTGCTGAGAGCTTCTGAGAAAGAGTTGTTGGAGAAAAATGTTTCACGTGAATTAGTTAATTTAATTTTGCTTAATCGTGATGGAAAACTTTCAGTAAAACCAGGGTATGATGGTAAGTATGGGGAAGTTTTATTGCCTTCTGGTGTGAAAAAAGCGCCTGGACAAAAGACTTTGTTTTAGGATATTGAGAAATCATTTCTCTTTATACTTTTGATTTTATCGAAGTCAGGATCCGAACTTATTATTGTTTTAATATTTTTTGATTGCATGGCTGCGAGATGAATTGCGTCTCGGGGGTCTAATTTTTTTTCTTTGTAGAGATTTATTGCCTTGGATATGATTTCTGCATCTATGTTTATTAACTGAAAATTTTGCAATGTTAAGAAAATATCCGCCCCTTCCGCGGCTAATTCTCTACCTACTTCTTTTTGGACACTCCAAAGAAATTCGTCAACCGTTAATGTTGAAGAATACGCTTTTTCATATACGCCTATTTTAATATCTTGTATTATCTTTCTCGCTTTTTGCCCAATTTTACTTTCATCTGTTGACGCATAAATGAAGCAGTTTGCATCAAGATAAACCGGTTCTTTTTTAGAGACCTGCTCTTCTTGCTCTTTTTTCATATTGCTTATAGATTGCATGAGGATTAACTTTCACCTTTTTACCTTTTCTCTTAGCTGTTGCAATTTTTGCTATTCTTTCTAGGAGGTCTATCTGGTTATTTTTTTCTTTCTTTATTAAAACGCCATCTTCCTGTTCTATTACTATTACCTCTTGATTGGGAAAAATATTATAATACTCTCTAAGGATTTTCGGGATAACTATCTGTCCTTTTGAGCCTAGCCTTACTTTAAGTTCTACCATGTTATACTTGAAGTAGGAAAGTATTTAAAGCCTTTGGTGCTGATTAGAAGTTTTTATCGAAGATAAAAAAATTGTTTATGGTTTAGCTGCTTACGCATATATCCATACAGTAATCACTATAATTCCCAAAATAATCCTTACCAAACTAGTTATTTTTAGGCGCATCTCTAATCTTTAGGAACTTATAATGCGCTTCTTTTGTTGGCTTCCCATTTACTTCTTTCTTTAAAGTATAGACTTTTTCACTTTTTTCGTTGATGTAGAATTTAAGTTTGTTAGACATGTTATTTTTTTACCTTGCCCTCTTTCTATCTAATTTATTTTCCACTTTATTAAGTCTGTGTTCTATATCGCTAATATTCTCTTTGGTTTTACTTGTATCTTCTCTTACTTTGCGGAAAGAGAATCTAACTTCGTGCTTAAAGTCTTTTAGATTATCTGAGATTGACCACGTTTTTACCAGCAGCATTAACAATGCAGGCATAATTATCGATAAGTCTGTTGGGCTGTTCCCGAATATGCGCCATAATAACAGGATAACAACTATCGTCAATAGTACCCAAAACAAAATGTCCAGAATTTGCCTTAATTTCATATTATTATTAGGATTTTGAAACTTATATTATTTGTTATTTCTCCTTGACTTCAAAGTGCAGCTTTTTTGTTTTTGCTTTTTCCTGCATTTGTTTTATTGCGTTTTCTAAGAGGATGTTGGCTGTTTTGTAGTCTTTTGCTTTTGTTTGGACTGAAAATCTGGAAGCCCCAAGATACCTGACTTCCGCTTCTTTTGTGTCTAAGATGGATTTTATTTCGTTTATTCCTGATTCATGGTCTGATTTTATGGTTATTGTCTTTTTTGCTTCCTTTTCTTTTTCCTTTTTTTCAGAGAAGATTTTTTTTAATTGCTCGAAACTTTCTTTTGGAACAAATTTTTTTATTAGCTCTGGATTTTCCTTGGCTTGGTCTAAAAAGTCCGATAGATCATATTCTTCTTTGATTTTTTGCATAACTTGGGGGGTTTTGTCTTTGAGAACTGGCTGGATTATGCTTTGCATGACTTTTTCTTTTTTATATTTGTCCTGCAAATCCTTGCGCTCTTTTCCTGTGACTCTTCGCAGGCTTAGCTCAACATTGGGCCTTGTCCTTAGAACTTTGCAAACTATTTTTTTGCCAGGGAAGACAAATTCTCTTATGTTTCTGATTCTTCCAGGAGATACTTCAGAAAAGCTCATTGCCCCGTCACCATTGCCGTCAATTTCTAGGAAAACTGTTGTTCCCTCTATTCTTTTTACAGTGCATAGAACTATTTCGTTTTCTTCAAGAGCCATTTTATCTTTCCTCCGGGAAGACTTCTTTAACTTGGGCCTTTACCTTTGCTCTTCCACCTTGTGGCTTTATTAGTAGCTTGTTGCATGATTTGCATTTTACCAACATTGTTGCTTTTCCGTAAGTTACTTGAGAACCGTTGCATCTAGGACATATCAGTCTTAGGAAATTGGTTTGGTTAGCTTGCTCCATTTTATAGGGTAATTTAATGTGTTTTTAAGATTATTGATTTGGCGATATTGTATACTAAACGTCACTTTTATTATTTAGACAATTCAAGAGGCGAGGATGTTATAACAATAATTTTGCTTAATAAGAGTTATTTTACATTCGATATTTTAATTATTGACAAACAAAGGTTTCAAAGTCAATGAAATGGCATATTATCTTATTTTTCTTCCAGATGACGATAAGGTTACAGCACCTGATTTGGCTTTTCTATCACTAAGAAGCGTTAATTTTAGCTAAATTTTCTATTTTTCTTATGCTTGCAGAATGCTGGATTATTCTTCTTTGGGCTGTGTAATCGTGCTTGTGCTTTCCGAAGTGTTTCCTTAAGTTTTCAACTTTTCTGGAAAAATTAACGTGTTCTGAATTAACTTCAATTTTATTGGCTCTTAGAATATGGCCTATTTTTTTGCCTAGAAGCTTTGCTTTAGGAATGCCGTGCTGGTCTCTTAGGACTAGGCCTATTTTTTCTGGAGGCGTGCCTTTCCTCGCTAAGTCAACTATGATTTTTTCAATCTCTTCGGGTTTTTGCTTTACCCAGTCTGTTTTTGATTCTTTTACCATTCTAAATTAGCTGGGAAATAAAGGTTTAAAAGGGTTTGGGTTTAGGAAATAATTATTGGATACAATATGTTTAGGACAATTTTCTAATAACTATTTTGTATTGCCTAAATTATTATATAGGCCATTTAATTAATCTCAAAATGGAAACAACCGAAAGGAGGTTTAACAAAATGTTAAAAAATAACAAGAGGCTTTTAACAATTTCTTCTGCTTTTTTAGTGTTAGGGATAGTCTTTTCTAGCCTTGTACTGGCCTTGCCGACATCCTTTGTGCTGCTTGACTTTTATGGAGCTGGTCATTTAATCACTGTAAAATTTGGTCCTGGCTATTGCACTGTTAATGACGGAATCACTCCCCCTTTAACTTATCAGGCTACTGCTACAGAAGATACGTATCGTTGCTATACTCCAATTCCTTTTTCTGTTGAAAATTGGGGGGGCGAGGTATGGTGGTGGTTTAGAGACACACGCCCTGAAACTTGGGGTATCGCATTACCTGGGCCGGGGTAGCGCATTACCATGGAATTAAATGCAATTAAGATTGCTTTTTATGTCAACGTGCTTGCTAAAACCACGACCTTTGGGTCGTGGAGCACGTTGAGCACAAGAAATTTGTTTACCATGACAAATTTCTGTACAGCAAATTGCCAACGAAAGCAATTTGCTTGTAATCACAACCTCAAAATTCAAGGAATTTTGATGGCAGTCAAAAACGTTAGTTTTTGATGAACCACAAGCAAAAACCCGAAGGGTTTTGTGATATTTCATTGATGAATAATTTTATAAGGCTTATTTCTTGAGTAACTATGTTAGCCCCTTAGTCTAGTGGTCAAGGACGCAGGCCTTTGGCGCCTGAAACCCCGGTTCGAATCCGGGAGGGGCTATTATGGATATGAAGAAAAAAATAAATTATCAAAGTTTATTTGAAATGGTTAGTAAGAAATTTCCCGAGGTAAATGCTAGATTTGTATCTTTTGAAAAGAATTCAGTTATGAGGTGTAATGTTTTTTCTAAAAATATTTATTATAATCCTAATTTAATTAATAAAATTGATTTTAGTAAAAAAGCAATTATTGGAATCATTGCTCACGAGTTTTCCCATAAAATTGATTATAGATTAGGAATTAAGGCAATTTATATATTATTAACTAATTGGTTCTTGTATAAACCTTATTCAAAATATAAGCGTTGGTTAGAACGGGGAGCAGACATCATAACAGTTGAACGAGGGTTCGGAAAAGAATTATTAATTGCAATGAAAGAGACAAGAAGGGGATTTGATAAGGAAAGATATGCAAAATATAAACATGCTCATTTATCATTGAATGAAGTTAGAAATTTGATTAAGAAAATAAATAGTAAATAGAAATTCGAAAGTTAAAGGTTTTTAATATTGCGCCTTGTATCTTCCGCGTTTTTCCACTTTTTCCAATTGCTTAAGAATTGTTGAATGGGTTTTTGATATTTTGTAGCCTTCTAAGACTGCTTTGAAAGCTTGCTCGTAAATTGATGGATGCTTGGCTTCCAGGGCTTCTTTTATAAGATGGAGGTCAACTGCTTTGTCTTCGATTTTATCTGAATGGAAGCCTAGACCAAAATCGATGAAATAGACTTTTCCTTCTGACCTAGAATTATCTTTATTGTTTTCAGATTGGTTCTTCAAGTCTTTATTTTTTATTTTATTACCCTCTTTTACTTTTTTATTTTTTTCTACATATATCATATTGCTTGTTGTCAAATCTCCGTGTATTATTCCAGAGTCATGGATCTTTGCTAAATTGTGGCCTATCTGTTTGCAGATTTTTTGATATTCTAAGTTTTCTAAATAGTCTGATAACTTTTTTCCATTTATGAACTCTATTTCTAGCTCTTTTGTTTTTTCGTCCATCTTTATTAGTTTAGGAACTGGGATTACTTTTTGGAGCTTTTCAATTATTTTAGCTTCGCTTCTTGTTCTTAATTTTCTTAATTTTTCATCTATTATTGGAAGGCGATATGATTTTGGAATACGATTTTTGATTACTAAATTGTCTTTTTTTATGATTACTGCTTCTGCGCCGCGGGCTAGGATTTTTTCTTCCATATTAATAATTAAACCTCTTTTTATATTCTGGGTGGCTGAACCATTCTAAGATTACTGATAAAATCTCTACTTTGTTTGGAGTGGTTATGGTATAGACAAGCCTCCAACCATCAGGCAAATCATATTTCCATAAATTTTTAATTCCATATCTTAGGATATACTCTCTTGGAAATAATCTTTTTGGAACTTGAATGCCGCAAAAGGCATTTTGTTTTATATCTTCTATCGCTCTTCCTATGTATTTTTTAATTTCATTATTTTCAGACAGACTGTCAAATTCTTTTTGAATTTTTTCATTTGCAAAAATGACTTGTGATTTTTTGATTAATCTCATGTTAGTATTTTTTCATATGACTAAGTTTTTTTGCTAAGCCTGGCGACCAAATATATGCAATGTGGTCTGTTTTGTCTATTGCAATTTTATTAATGCTTTGCAGATAGTCTATAATCACAAGGTAAGTTTGCCACATTACTTTTCTTGGGAGTTTTTTCCAGATTTCCGTTCTTGTGTGCTCTCCACTATGGTCTTCTATGAACTTTTCTACCATTAGGACCGTGTCTAATGTCGGGCTTCTGGCGAAAGGGTTTTTCATTTCTGTTTCCATGATTAGTCATATATCATCTGATATATAAAGGTTCTGGTTATTTTTTTGTTTTGTGATAATTACTGCTTCTGCGCCTTTTGCTATAATGTTTTCTTGAGCCATTACATTAAACTTCCAATTCTTTTTTAAGTTGGGAAAGACTTTTGCCCTTTCCTGAATTATAGGCTTCTATCCCTTCGGCAATCTCTCGCATTGTCTCTGGGTCAGATATAACTTCTAAAGTTTCAACTATTTCTTTATAATTTAATTTTTTGATTATTATTTTCTTCTTCACTTTACATCCTCATTCTCTTTCCGAACTTTTTGGCCATTTTCATTAGAGTTTTTTGGTCTAAAGTGCCTTCTGTTTCGAGGGATTTGCCTGAATGAATCATTTCTTTTAACATTCTGTATTGTTTTATTAACATTCTGATATCTGATGTTGATGTACCAGAGCCTTTTGCTATTCTTTGGATTCTTGATGTTTGTTTTTCTAATATTTCTGGGTTTTCTATTTCTTCTTTTGTCATGCTGTTTATAGCATGCTTCCAGTGCTTTATTTTTTCCTGTTGCTGCTCTAATTGCTGTTGTGGGATTTTGTCCTTTGCTTTGCTAAGGCCTGGAATCATGCCGAGGATTTTATCCATGCTTCCTAGAGATTCCATTGATTCTAACTGGGCTTGGACGTCCCTTAAAGTTAGTTTTCCTTCTTCAATATTTTTTTGTGTTTTTGCTAATTTTTTTTCGTCGGAAACTGACTGGACTTTTTCAATTAGAGATTGTAAGTCTCCCATTCCTAAAAGTCTTGATAAAAATGATTGTGGATTAAATAACTCTAATTCGTGAGATTTTTCGCCTGTTCCTATGAAAACTACAGGGACTTTTGCCTCATGGCACGCTGTTAATGCTCCGCCTGCTTTTGCAGTAGAGTCCATTTTTGTTATTATTACTCCTGTGATTTGAACAGCTTCTTTGAATGTTTGCGCCTGTTTTCTTGCTGCTTGGCCAATGTCTGCCGACATAACCAAGAAAGTTTCTGTTGGCTTAGTTTCTTTTGCTATTGCTTTGATCTCTTTAATTAATTGGGAATCTAGTGCGTCTCTACCTGCGGTGTCTATCAAGACTAAGTCATATTTTTCTATTTCTTTTTTGTGCTCTTTCCAAATTTTTAGAGGATCTTTCTCTTTTGGGTTTATGAAGCAGGCAATATTTAGTTTGTCGCAAAGCTGTTTTAATTGTTCAGAAGCTGCTGGTCTATGCACGTCTAAGCCTATTGTGCAGACTTTGCTGCCTCTTTTGCTGTAATAGAGTGCCAGTTTGGAAATTGTTGTGGTATTATGCACTATGAATCCTTCTGCGATGAAACTATGATTATCCTCTACAGTTAAGTCGTATACAAATTCTTCGTTATTTGCGATTCTGTTTATTTTTTTAATTGACATCCAGCAAACTTCAGAATCGGCCAAACAAGATAACCTCTCGATTATTTCGTCAGAATTAGTTTCTTTAATTTGCTGTAAGTATTTTTGTCCTAATTTTGACAGAACCATGTTATTTTCTTTTGTTTCTATAAATCCTGAATTATAAAGATGAGTTTTTATTCCGTTTAGTAGGTATTTCCCATATTTTTCTTGGATATTGTTACTACATTTTATGTCCTCGAATAATCCCAGATAAAGGCCTTTTTTCTTTAATTGATAATATGTGACTAGTTGTTCGAGCTTTTCCCTTGAAATAAATCCTTTCTCTTCGTATCTACCATAACTAAAGACTGCGTTTGTTTGAATTTCTCCAATCGAAAATCCTAGCGACTGGCGTGCCTCTTTAAGAAATCTCCCCACCGGAATCATGTCTTGATTTCCACAACCTTGAATTAGGCCTATGTTCCTGTATTTTTCAGTTCTTTCTCTTTTATCTTTAATAATATAACTTATTTTTTCTGCGTATTTTTCAGCATATCTTGCTTTTATTGACAATCTCCAGTAAGGGACTTGTTTAATAAATTTTTTAGAGATTGCTGAGACAACACCAAACCTTTTTAGAAGCATGCTCATTTGAGTGATAAGCATATTGCTTTCAGATGTTAATTCAATATATCTATCCGGAGAAGCATATGAGTCACAGTCAAAATATGCTCTAATAAATGACTTTATTACATCTTTATTAGACCGAAGGATTTCTAGAGGTATTCTTAGATTTTTTCCTTTTTTGCCAGGGAACAATTCAAAAATAGACAGCACGTTAACTAGGGTTGTAGAAATAATTCTAATATCATACATCTTATTTGTTCTTTTATCAAATTTTATCGTTGGTTCGAGATTGAATAACATTCTCGTTAATTCTTTTATTCTATTAATAATCTCTGGGTCTTCATTAGATATTTGGATATATCTCTGCCTTATGTTTCCATCACCCATTACATAGCCTAAAAATTCTGCAAATTCTACACTTAAATAAGTCGGAATAGATATACTTTTAGTTGCATTTTTTCCTCTTGCCGAGATGGTATTTGGCAATCGGTTAATTAGTTCTATAGGCATCCGTCTTTGTTTTAATTCTTGTGTGAATTTACAATAGTTTCTTTTTATAATAAGATTCCTGTTAATTTCTTTTATGGTCTGTTTTTTATTTTTAAGAATCTCTTTTATTTCTTCTTGTTGCAAATGAACAGAAAGTGGAAGTTTCTTTAGTTTGCCCTCTAGACTTACACTTTTTCCCTCCACCCCTATACTTTGAGGAGTTGCGATCCAGTCATCATCTTTTATTTCTTCTGCTCTTATTTTGGTAACTCGACCATTTCTTAATACAAAGAATGGATGTTCTGGAGTCACTTTAATCGAGAAGTCATTACCATTATCTAGGGAGACCTCATATAAGTCCTCCTTTTTAAGTTTCCAGATGTGAGTTATCTTTTTGTTTTCTATCTTTAGATTTGAAGGGTTAAATGATGGCACAAACAGGTTTTGATTTGAGACATCTATTATAAATCCATCTTCCAATTTTTCTTCATTACATGAATAATGGGAGTTATATATTTTTTTTATTTCTTTGATATCTCCATCGCCTAATTGGATTTTAGTATCTCCATGAACACATTTACCTGCACCATAAAGACCAAGCATCATAAAGAGATTTTGTCTTTTTGATTCAAGCTTTATTTCTTTGCTTTTTCCTAAGATGTTGAGGAGTTCATCGTGCAATAGCTTGATTATATGCTCTTTTTTTTCTACGCCTTTAAGTCTTTCATCAAGCGCTACTTTTTTTAATTTGCTTGTGATTTCCAAGACTAATTGAACATTTACGTCTGCTTCGATTAAAGCTCTCTGAAGGTCTTTTATTATTCCATCTACGAGGTTTTTATCGAGGAAAATAGCGTTCGCTATCTTATCTGTTGTTTTCTTTAGGATATTTGATAGCTTTTCTAGCATAGGAAAATGAGCTGGCAGAAGGTATTAAAGGTTTTGGGTTTATAACCATAAGATTTATCCTCAGGGCAATAATTTAAGGCATATTTACCAAATAATTTAAATACATCTTTTCTCTTAAGAGTTTATGAGTAAAAGAGTAATTAATTTTGTATTTGTATTTGTTATTCTTACTGCTATTGTTCTTGCAGTCTATTTTGTTAAGATTAAGTCTTCACTTGGACCTGTCTTTACCCCCCCTGGTTGTGGGTGTGATGGACCTACTGATGCTGCTGTCGGAGCAGCATTCATGAAGTGCCTAAACTCTCTGCCTGCGGGAGTAACCTATAAGGTGGCTACTAGTAAGTTTAATACTTGCGATGCAGCCAATCAATGCATTACAGGGGAATGTGGCGTTGCTATGTTCTTTTACAGCGGTCAAACTGTTATTTGTAGCGACAGAATTCTTGGAAGGTGCATTAAGCCAGTAACTCCCTTGCCTGCTCCAAAACCCGCCGATTCTAGGCCCGCTCCTAGTGGTCCTCTTGCTTAAGTCTCTTAGTCGAGAAGGTAGGTCAATACACTAAAATAAAAATTTGAGAAGATTAACACTGGTGAGTTGAGAGTATAGAAAATTGTTTGACTTTGAATCAGCATAAAACTTTAAATATCCCTTTTGTTTGTTCCCCTTATGAAAAAGAGCGGGGCTAAGGTTGTTACAGCGGTTGTTGTTCTTGTGGCAATTCTTGCTATTGTTTATTTTGTTAAAGTAGATTATTGATTAGGTCCTAAGACTGCAGCTCCTGTTGCAGCAGACAGCCCTGTTTGCCAGGCAAATTTGGTAACTTTTACTGTTTGTGAAGCTAGCAGTTATTGCAGATGCAACGGCGGTAGTTCTAGTACTCCTGGAGCTGTTTGGTTACCTCCTGGAAATCCTCCTCCAGCACCCACACCCCAAAATTGCGGTACTAATCCGGCATGTGGCAGTACACCTACTTATATTATACCTGTTGTTTCTGGTGAAACAATGATTGCTCTTTGCGCCCTAGCAGAAAGCGGAGCTAATGCAGGGCCTGGTTCTTATTGTCCTGATCTCCCTACTGCAGCTGATGGTTCGGAATGCCTTCCTTATCAAGTTAGCGGTAGTTCTTCTCGTTTAAGTAATAGTCCAAGACCCGCAGAAAATCCTGGCGAAAAGAGCTGTTGTGTGGGATATAAGGAAGCTTATTGTCATTGGGTTAAGAAAACCAAAA
>CAYJRP010000011.1:0-16162 GCA_964372675.1 Candidatus Woesearchaeota archaeon
TCTAAAAATTTATGTAACTTTGAAATTAAAACTTAGCTATTTATAATAATAAAATGTCCTTGATTGATGGTTTATTTTCCTGTGGATATTGAGCAAGGTGTTCGAAAGGAATGCTGGCGGAGAAGATACGGCCCGCGAACTGTTAAGACTTATCTTTATTGTATTAATAGGTTCTTGCATTTTGTTAGTAAGGATTTGGGACAAATAAGCAAAAAAGATGTTCGGCTGTTTTTGGAGAGTTTAAGCGAGAAAGGGTTAAGTGGGAATAGCATGAATACTTATCACATGGCAATAAGATTCCTTTTTGAAAGCGTTTTGGAAAAAAGAATGTGGATTGATATAAAATATTCAAAAATTCCTGAAAAAATGCCGGTTGTTTTATCAAAAGAAGAGGTTAAGAAATTGTTTGAGGCGATTGAAAATCAGAAACACAGGTTAATGATTGAACTGCTTTATAGTTCTGGTATGAGGGTTAGTGAGTTGACTAATTTGAGAGTTAAAGATTTAGAAATTGAGAAGGGATTTGGTTTTGTTAGGAGTGGGAAGGGGAATAAAGACAGATTGTTTATTTTATCTTCTGTTTTGAAGGATAAAATAAAGAAATTAATTGATGACGAATTTCTTAATTCAGATAATTATTTGTTTACGAGTATGAGAAATAAAAGATATAATATTAGAAGCGTGCAAATGATTATTAAAAATGCTGTAAAATTGGCTAAAATTGGGAAGAATGCCGGGCCGCATACCTTGAGGCATAGTTTTGCTACACATTTGATTGAAAATGGTTACGATGTTTCGCAAGTGCAGTCGTTACTAGGACATAAAAGCCCTGAAACTACAATGATTTACGTTCATATGGCCTCGCCTAATATGATAAATGTTGAGAGTCCGATTGAGAATTTATAATTTTTGGTTAATCTTCGTTGCAAATCTCCAATCTTAGAAAATTGATATGTCAATGTGCTGACAGTGGCACATTGAGCATCCAAAAAACAAAGAATATTGTTTTTTTGATTTTCTAATCCATTCAACACTTCGTGTTGAAGTCTTTAGATTGGAGTTACATTTCTGTAGATTTGCAACGGTACAAGAAATTTGTGCTATTTGACAAATTTCTGTACAGCAAATTGCCAACGAAAGCAATTTGCTTGTAATCACAACCTCAAAATTCAAGGAATTTTGATGGCAGTCAAAAACGTTAGTTTTTGATGAACCACAAGCAAAAAACCCGAAGGGTTTTGTGATTTACATAGCCATTTCATCATAGTTTTCTTCGACTTTCTTCGACTTGCCTGTTGCTGGCTTGCTTGACTTTTCTGCTGGGAGCTTTGTTTGTGATTTACTTTCATACGCAGGGTTTGTTTTTGGCTGTGCTTGGCTGGCAGCTTCTTTTACTGCTTGGGCTAACTCATGTTCGCTTATTGCGTTTATTGCATCTTTGAATTGCTTGAATTTGTCTGCTGGAACTCTTGTTCCTGCTTTTGTAAAGCCTGTATATCTTTCTGATTTTACAAATTCTCTTATTGTTACGCCAACATGCCCCCCGAAGTCGTCCACTCTTATTACTATGTCTGTTTCAGGGTTTTTTGTTATTCTGTCTATGTCTTTTTCCATATAAAACAGAATAGCAATCCTTATATAAAGTTATCTTTTCTTATTTGTCATGAATGATAATTATTCGCCTACGGCTGCGCAGAAGCTTACTAGCGCCTATATTGAAATGGGCTATAATGTAAGACCAGTGTCTAATAATGGGGTGATGGTGCTTGAGATTTTTAGGAGAAGCTCATTGTTTAAACTTGGACCAATTCGCATTATGCGGGGCAAGGATGGTCTTGTCGGGAAATTAATAATAAAAAGCTCGCTTGAACACGAGCGTTGGAGATTAGCCAGTTTGCCTGAAGAAACCGAAGGACTGTTGAAGGTAATTAGGCATTACGCCCCCAGGTTTAAGGCAACTCTTAGTACCACAAATGATATGAGCTGACTTTGATTAAGGTTGAAAAGGCTTATTAACTTAAGATTCTTTATTTTTGGATGCAGAGAAATGAGGTTGCATCAGTGGAGGAGATGGAGAGGGTTTATCTTTCTTTGAGGAATATGTTGTATGGGTTAAATCATAAGAGTGCTGGAAACGAGGGAGCAAGGAGAATTCTGCGAAGGAACGGGCTTGTGCTTGCGGATCAATATACTTCTTTTCCTGACCAGTTTAAGAGAAATCATGAATTTGATGTTTCTTCTTTTATGGAGAAGGTAAGAATAGGGACAGCAGAATAGCAAGTCTTTTAATGGGTTTAGTATTAATTAGGGCATGGAGATTTCATTATATAATACTCTAACTAGAAAGAAAGAAGTTTTCAAGCCTATTAAGAAGGGCCAAGTAGGAATGTACTCTTGTGGTCCAACAGTTTATTGGTATCAGCATATTGGGAATTTGAGAACTTATATTTTTTCTGATATTTTGAGAAAGACTTTGCTTTACAATGATTATGAGGTCAAACAGATTATGAATGTAACAGATGTTGGGCATTTGACTTCCGATGCTGATGAAGGCGAAGACAAAATGGAGCTTGCCGCACAGAAGGAAGGAAGAACTGCGCACGAAATTGCAGATTATTATTTTAAAATATTCAAAGAGGACTTTAAGAAATTGAATATACATGAGCCTAATATTTGGGTTTGGGCAACTAAGCACATTAAAGAGCAAATAGAACTGATTAAAAAATTGGAAAAAAAAGGATTTACTTACAAAACCTCTGATGGGGTTTATTTTAATTCTTCCAAATTTAAAAATTATGGAAAACTTGCTTTGTTGAATCTTGAAGGCTTGAAAGCTGGAAAGAGAATTTCGGTTGGCGAGAAAAAGCATTCAACTGATTTTGCTCTTTGGAAATTTTCTTCAGAACCAGGAAAAAGACAGCAAGAGTGGAAATCTCCATGGGGTATTGGTTTTCCAGGATGGCATGTTGAGTGCTCGGCAATGAGCATCAAATACCTAGGAGAGCATTTTGATATTCACACTGGGGGCGAGGATCATGTTCCAATTCACCACACTAATGAAATTGCCCAAAGCGAAGCTGCAACAAATAAGAAGTTTGTTAATTATTGGCTGCATGGGGCATTTTTATTGTCTAACGGCGAAAAAGTAAGCAAAAGCAAAGGAGGCTTATACACAATTTCAGAGCTAGAAGAATTAGGATATGGACCACTACACTTTAGATATTTATGCTTGCAAACACATTATCGCAAACAGTTAAGGTTTAGCATTGATTCTCTTGAATCTGCAAAAAACGCCTATGAGAAAATTAAACGCAAAATTATTGAGCTAAAGAAAGAGAAGCACAAAGGAAATACTGATGTTAAGGAGCATGAATCTCTTTTTCTTAATGCGATTAATGACGATTTGAATATGCCTCAGGCGCTTGAAGTATTTTGGGCCGTCTTGGATGACAAGGACCTTGATGTCAAAGCTAAACTGAAGTTGCTTGAAAAATTTGATAATGTTCTTGGCCTCGGAGTTGCCGATATGAAAGAGGAAAAATTGAAGATTGATAATGATGTTAAAAAATTGCTTGCTGCCCGCGAAGAAGCCCGCAAAAAGAAAATGTGGGCAGAAGCTGACATTCTTAGAGAAAGAATTAGGGAGAAAGGTTTTGTTGTTGAAGACAAAGAAGATGGGCCTAAATTGAGGAAGATTTAAATACAATTCTTTAGTTTACTAAGAAAGAGCGATATAAAAGATGGTAATGGATACTATTTTCATGGCAGGATTGCTGGGGGGCATTGGCGGATTGACGCGGGGAGTTGTCGGGCTGCTTAAGGCATTATCCTTAAGGCGAAGAATTATATGGCCATATTATTTGATTACTGTTTTGATTGCTGTGATTATTGGAATCTTTGTAGGAATTGTTTTTGATTTTGATCCAAGGCTCTCTTTGCTTGCTGGTTATGCTGGCACGGACATCCTTGAAGGAATTTACAAGAGCTTTGCCGTGCAGAAAGTGTACACTGCTCCTAAAGGGAAGAAATAGGGTTGAGGAAATTAACACAACAACTCTCATGAAGGGCAAGCTTAACCATTGAATTTTTGGATTGATAATTCTCTCCCAATAACAAGGTTTATATTAATTCATTAAGTTATTTTATGGTAACTTGTGGTTACTAAGGAAGTGATTAAAATGCCGGACAAAAAACTCGTCGATTTTATGCTTAAAGCCCGAGCTAGGGGGTATGATGACCTGGAGATAAAGGAAGCCTTGCTTAGCAATGGATGGGATAATGCTGTTATTGAGCAGGGATTTGCAAGCATTAAACCACAATTTAAATATCGAAACAAAGTTTGCGTTTATCTTGATTCTGATGTTTTGAATAAATTGGATAAAAGAGCAAAAAGGAACTTGTTTACTTTAAGCGAGCAGATTGAAGACATTCTGCGAAGAAGCGTTGTTCTTAGCAGTGGAAAAAGCTTCCGGGAAGAAAAGCTCGATGATATGCTAGTTGCATTGTTCTCACGGAAGAGAAGAAAGTGAATTAAAACAAGATTTAGAGCCCTGTATTGTCTATCATGATGCACATATAATCAAAGAAAGCAATTCTTAGCGAGTTAGGATCCCTATACTTATTTGGCACTAAATAAACGTCATCCTTTACTGGCTCATACAAGATGCCTTTTTTGTTCCCGAGCTCTTTCCTTAAAAAGCACACAACAGAGCTTCTTAATTTGGTTATGGCCTCCATGTTTCCATTAAGCTGCCTAATTAATCTGTACACGCCTGCCTGCTCAAATAGGTCGTTTTCATGCATTTCAAATGCGTTAAGTCTCGCCAAAAGGCTTTTTTTTGATTGTTTACTTATATCTCCTACACGCTTACTCTTTTTTGTTATTCCCATTTTGCAGTTTCTTTACAGAGTTTATAACCCTTATGTCTGGCGAGAGAATATAAACATGGTCGTCTTTGGAGCGGACTGCGCGGTATATTCTCTGCAGGAATTCTCTGTATGCTTTATCCCTGTAAAACTCCCAGAAATAATCAGGATGTGTTTTTTGAAGAATTTTCCAGAAGGTGTCTGAAACATTTGGATTGGGATATTTTGTAAAGACAATTGAATTGCACATGCTTCCTGGGAAATCAACGCCTCTCGAGCATTTTGTGGAAAATAACTGCTCTGTCGCGCCTGTTTTGAATAATGAGAGAAGCTTTCCTGTTTTATCTTCTTTTTGAATTTCTCTAAGCTTTTCCTGGGACATTAAGTTATTTAGCTTAAAAATAAACTTTTCATCCTCGCTTGGCAGGTCCTGGAAAGCGTTGACATGAATTAATGTAGGATTTTTTGTTTTTGATATAGATGATGAAAATGCTTTCAAATAATCCTCTCTTGTATGCCTATTTGTTGAAAAGTTGGAATACTTGCAGTCAAATTCTTTTCCTGTTCTAATTATTTCTATTGCTCCAGGAGTTAGGATTTCAGCTTCAACTGTTTTGAATTTTGTTATGCCAAAAATATGTTTTAAAACTTCTTCAGAATGAAGCGTGCCCGACATGCATACAACAGCTTTGCTCTTGTCTAAGAGTTCTTGTATTTTTGGAGCAAGATTCGTGCTTACCAGCTTTACAAACAAATTGTCCTCTTCTTTTCTGTAAGTTAAATAGACATCTTTTAAGTTTCCCGCAAAATTAGTTGCAATTTCAAGCGCTTTATTTGAGTAGTTTTGCTCATCTACGAGGATTTCTGCGACGAGGTCTTTGTCGTTTGCTAAAATATTGATAATGTCTTTTACTTTTGTGTCTCTTATGTGAAATACTTGGGTTGTATCTATTCCAAGAGCCCTTTTGTTTTGGTCTTCTAATTTTATTAACTCGAGGAGCTTGGAAATTGATTCTTTTGCTGTTATCGTCTCCGGGATTATACTTATTAAGGCGCCTGCCAATCTAGTCAAGTTTATTTCTTCCTGTTGGAATAAGCTGTCTAAGAATTCATCTGCTTCGTCTATGATTTCAACTTCTGTTGCCGGTTTTCTTCCTATTGTCAGCTCTGCGTTGTATTTTGCTGAATTAAGTATGATTATGTCTGCGTGCTTGTAAGCGAGATATTGGTCATAATATGAGCATCCTTGTTTTCTGTGATAGAAAATGTAGTCTCGCCCATCACAGCCTTCATATCTTATTTTTTTTGCGTCTTTTAATTGGTTTAGCTCGTAATTGGCTGGGAGGATTGGGCTCCAGTAAGGATTTGCGGGAGCGATTGACAATCTTCTTACTTGCCTTAATTCTGGAATGTCCCTTCCAAGCAAAAATGGGTTTTCTTTAATATAGTCTGCAATTTTTCCATAATTTTTTTCTGTTATTTTTATATTCTCTGGAAGTTCTGGATCTGCGCATGAAATACCTGGGAGAATTATTGAGTCATGATTTTCTCTTCCTGTTAAAATAGCTATTTTCATCTTCTGGCCATTTTGTTTTATTATAAACTTCTCATTGGCGTAATCTTCTTCATACTGCCTTTGAAGATTTTTTACTGGGACAACTATGGAAGTTTTTCCTAAAATACGGGCAACATTCAGGGCAATCGCGCTTTTGCCGGTGCCGCATGCTCCGTGCAGAAAAATGACTCTGTTTCCTTCTTTAATTAATGAGACTATTTCTTTTACAACATCCTCTTGTGTTTTTCCATTTGAGAACTTTAATGGAGGAAGAGTGCTGTTTTTATCATTTAAATTCCAGAAGCTGTTGTCAATTATTGCTTCTGCTTTTGGAGTTTCTTCTTTCAAGAATTGCAGGGAGCTTGAAGTCTTTAGTGCTGTTTTTTCTTCTGCTTCTGGGCTTTCAGACCAGTCTTCCATGCTTGGCATTGTTAAGCTTGTCAGTCTTCCTTGAGAATCAAATTTCAACCTCCCCATTGGCGTATATTGAATAAAGGGTTTAAAAGATTTTGCCTTATTTTGGGAAGATTAGAGATTTAAGCTTGATCTCTTTGCTTTCCTTTGCATTTTTATCCCATTTGAAGAATTTTACTTCTTTTGGTTTGTTTTCCATATAACTTAAACTATAATCTGGAGTAATACTTTTACTTCCAACTTTAATTAGTCCGACACCCATTTCTAATTCTTTTTTATCCCTATGGTACCAATTAGGCATATTATCTATGACTTGGAGCTCTTCCCCATTTATCTTAATAATGTCGAGATTCTTGAATCTAGTTAGATATTTCATAATTTTCAGAGTTTTTTAGAATTTTTAAATAGTTTGGTTTTGTAAGGTTCTAAGCCAAACTTAAAGTAAATTGATTCATATATCCTATATAAATTAAGATGCCGTGCTTAAGTAAATCTCTTCCTATCAGGCCGCTAATATCTTGGCCGTCCAAAGGCGCTCCTATAAATGGGCCTTGGTAGGTTATTCCATGTGTTGGAATTAACATTCTCATAAAATATTGGTAACATTCATGGTCTTTGCTTGAGGGCGTACTTATTTTTATTACACCAGAAGGTTCTAATTTTAATTGTTCCGGAATTTCTTTCTTAATGACGCATGCTGAAGCTCCAGTATCTATCAATGCTTTCACTATAACTGGTTTTGGAATCTCTTTTCCTTCTTCGTTATACTTCTTTTCTAATTCAATTGGTATAATAAAGTGAACCTCTAGAATTGGTCCTTCTTTTTCTAGGTCTGTAGAACCAGTTGTTACTGAAGGCATGTTAAGTTATCATTATCAAATTAGAGGTAAAATTTTCTCTTGGTTCTACTTCCAATATTTGTTTAACTAAAAATGGCACGTTACCAAATTTGTCAATCCCTATTTTTATTGCATCATTATAAGTGTCATAGATGCCTATTATTTTATCTCCTTTAATTAAAACAAACTTGCTTCTATCAGATTTTAATAGTTCTGCTTTATTATCTTCGTAGGTCTTTAATTCTTCTTTCAAAATGTTCTTTTCCATATTTTAGAATATCTTTCTCTCTATTTATACTTAATTGTAAACAATCGAATTAATCTTCTCTAGACAATTTTGCAAAGATTTATAATATTATTTTTGGCTTTAATATTGTGCGGGGATGCCGGAGTGGTCAAACGGGTCACGTTAAGGTCGTGATAGCTTAGTGCTTGCAGAGGTTCGAATCCTCTTCTCCGCATTTAATCATGAAAAAATCAAAACCTACAGAAGACGAATGGGCTGCAATTGCTCTTGACTTGACTAAAAGCAAAGAGGACAGAATTCAGGCTGCTTTTCACCTTGAGAACGCGCTTAAAGATGAGAATTTACTTGCTCTTTGTAAGGGGCTTGTTACTGACCCTTCGCCAATAGTTAGACACGAATTTGCTTTTTCTCTTGGAGAGACTGCTCATTCTAAACTTGCCGCCTCTTATTTAATAAAAGCTGTTGAAAACGATGATAACCTCTTTGTAAGGCATGAAGCTTTACTTGCTCTTTCTACGCTTGGAAAGAAAGAGTTTATTCCATTTGTAAAAAGGTTTTTGGATGACAAAGACTTGGAAATGCGGGAGAGCGCGGAGATTGCATTGCAAAGATTGGAAAACGACTGATAACTGGAAATAACAAGTTTTAAATAATTATGTGGTTTAGGAATTTTATGGAGAAGAAAATTTATAGGAATATTGTAGTGAATCCTGATGTGATGGTTGGGAAGCCAGTTATAAAGGGAACAAGGATACCTGTGGCTTTAATTGTGAAGCTTTTAGCTGATGGTATGACTCCGAGAGAAATATTGGCGGAATATCCAAGATTAAAAAAGGAGGACATTAAAACTGTCCTAGAGTATGTGGCTCTGGTAATAAATAACGAGGAAATAGTCCTAAAGGAATAAGTCTATGCTAAAATTTTTAGTTGACGAGAGTTCTGGTTTGTCCATATTTATCTTTTTAAAAAATGAGGGGTTTGGTGTCCAATTTGTTTCTTACCTAATGCCTGGGGCGGAGGACTTAGACGTTCTAAAACTTGCTGAAAAAGAGAAGAGAATTTTAATTACTAATGATAAAGACTTTGGAGAACTAATTTTCAAATTTAATTTTGCATCTTTTGGGATTATTTTTTTGCGTTTGAGAAGAGACTCTTCACTAAAGAGGGTTGCTCAAATTGGATATCTTATAAAAAATTATTCTGATAGGCTAGAAAACCATTTTATTACAATCAGCGAGTCTAAGATTAGATTTAGGAGTCTGAAATGAACTTAGATGAAGTAACCAAGTTAATGAAAGACCTGAATAATTGGGCTCTTGAAAGCAACACTATTGTAAAAGAATTTGAGTTTGCCAATTTTGTTGAGGCAATTGATTTTGTAAATAAAGTTAAAGATGTAGCTGAAAAGAACGAGCATCATCCGGATATTATTATCCGCTATAATCGCGTTTTACTGACTTTAACAACTCATTCTGCGCATGGCTTGACTGAAAAGGATTTTGCTGTTGCTGCCGAGATTGATAAGATAAAATAGACAACAAGCAAATAGCTTAAAAATGAGTGACATAACAGGGCTCTTCTGTGCCCTCTAGACTGGCAGGGGACCAAGCATGGAATTCAAGATATTTTTCCGTGCTTCTAAAGACTAATTCTTTCGCCTTATCTTTTCCTAATTGCGTTTCGTATTTGCTAAGCAATGGGCTTACTGCAGCATCTACTTGAGATTTCCTAATAATTCTTAGCCCAAAATCCTTATCTTTTAACACCTCTTCAAGAATAGGTTCTAGAATATCTGCAATTTCTTCTAATGGCATGTCAGTCATATTAGGCTTTTCAAAAACTCTATATTTATATTTATCGGCAGTCTTAAAAGGTTTTAATTCTGATTATTTTTATATGCCCGCGTGCGACAATGGTACTCGGACGCACTCGAAATGCGTTTTCCTTCGGGATTTCCCGGTTCGATTCCGGGCGCGGGCGCTTTTTGACAGAGTTATAGATTTAGCAAGATTAATGCTTAGGCAAAAACCTTAAATAGGCAATTTAGCAGTCTCCGGCATGGGATTATTTTTAGGACTTAGGAAGGATGAGGGAGTGCATATTCCTACCATGAATCCACCTGCAGATATTATACTTAGAGAAATTAACGGCACTATGACTGAAAGAGAAGCCGAATTTGAGGTCAGAGGAGTCAGAGCGCTTGACTGGTTGGTTGTTTCCTACGAAGATGGGTTAGTTAGAGTAGCTAGGGATCTCCTGGTTGGTGTGAGAGAAGGGAAATATCAAAGAGGCGGAGGAAAAGTAGAGGTGCACGTTGCAAGTTATAATCATAAAATTGACAGAAGAAGATACTGTGAATACAAACAAACTTAGTTAATTAAAATATTTTTGTGGTTATACCAAAAGTATAAGCGTGAGGAGGGGTTATTAGGGATCGCTCCCCACACTTATATCATCTTGCTTTTTTTAGGGAATTTAAACCTTGCGGTTTATCCAAGACATGTAGTATCCGAGACATCATAAAATTTATAAACAGCTTCTAGCTAGTAATAATATAAAATGAATAATAAATACTTTGGTTTGCTTGCGCCTGTTTTAGTTCTGGCAGTTTGTATGAGCTTTAGTTTTGCTGCTGCTGCAGAAGTTACTAAAACGCTTATTTCGGTAAATAATATGGAAAAGAGAATGGACTTTACTCTTGACATTATTGATTCTGACCGCAACGAAATATTGCAGACCTTTGAGGGGAAATCTGACGGGGCCGGTATTTATATTCATAAGAGCAGCGGAGGGGTTCCAGGATATTACAGCTTCGGCGTAAGCAACCTAAAGCTGGTTTTTAAGATAGATAATAACGGAGAGATGACTAAAAAAGAGTTTGGCCCTTATCCTGTCGGCATCGATATAATTATAGAGTTCAATGCTGGTTCTGCAGACGAGGTTCCTGCAGACTCTGCTACTGTTAGTGATGATGCTTCAATAGGGGAAACTTCTACTGTTGATGAGAGCTCTAGCGGTTCTATAACAGGGCAGGCCATTGATTCCCAGCAAGCCAAGAACAGGCCTTCCAATTTATTCTTTTATATTCTTGGAGCCATTGTTTTATTTGGAGCTGCAGCCCTGTTGGTTTTGCGTTCTTCTTTTAGAGGCCAGAGGCAGAGTCTTGTTCCTGTTGTCCCTCTTTCTGCTGAATCCAAACAGAAGTCAATGACACCCCAAAATAAGTATAACCTAATGATGGCTCAAAAGAGGATAAGAGAGTTAGAGTCAGAAGTCTCCCGCTTAAAAAATCAAGAAAAGATTGATCAAATTGAAAGGAATATTGCCCAGGAAAAATCAGAGATTGACAAGCTAAGAAAAGGCAGAATTTAACACCATAGATAGGTTTTTAAACTACCACTTTCACACATAATCATATTCGCGGCATCGCGATAGAACGGAGAAATAAGCAAGAAATAGTATATGAGATTAATTCTAATTAAATTACGGGAGGTTAAACATGGAAGGATTTGGCGGCAATAGACGAGAATTTGGCGGCAATAGAGGCGGTGGATTCAGAAGAAACAATTTTGGTCCCCGAGAAATGCACAAAGCAGTATGCTCTGAATGCAAGAAGGAATGTGAAGTTCCTTTCAAGCCGGCGGAAGGAAAGCCTGTATATTGCAAAGAATGCTATATGAAAAATAAGAAATTTTAATTGATTTCTTATTATAGCAGAAAGATTTTATTTTTATTAATCTTCGTTGCAAATCTCCAATCTTAGAAAATTGATATGTCAATGTGCTGACAGTGGCACATTGAGCATCCAAAAAACAAAGAATATTGTTTTTTTGATTTTCTAATCCATTCAACACTTCGTGTTGAAGTCTTTAGATTGGAGTTACATTTCTGTAGATTTGCAACGGTACAAGAAATTTGTGCTATTTGACAAATTTCTGTACAGCAAATTGCCAACGAAAGCAATTTGCTTGTAATCACAACCTCAAAATTCAAGGAATTTTGATGGCAGTCAAAAACGTTAGTTTTTGATGAACCACAAGCAAAAACCCGAAGGGTTTTGTGATTTTTTAGAGTTTTATTAAGATTTAAATACTATCCATTTTTCTTTTTCATATGGGAAAGAAAGCATGGATTTTTGGGATTACTATTGCAGTTCTACTTGCTGCTTATTTTATTACTGCCAACATTACCGGATTTGCTATTTTTGGAGGCTCTGGGGATTATGATGGATTTGCAAAGTCTCTAACTGAAAAGGGAGTTAAAATGTATGGCGCTTATTGGTGTCCTCATTGCGCTGAACAAAAAAAGATATTTGGAAGAAGTTTCAAATATGTCAATTATATTGAGTGTTCGCTGCCTAATGCAGCCGGGCAGACTGCAGCATGCAGTGAAGCCGGTATACAAAGTTATCCGACATGGGAGTTTGCTGATGGAAAGAAAGTGTCATCTGAGTTGACTTTCACGCAATTAAGTGAGCTGAGTGGAGTTCCATTGCCTGCTGAAGGATAAACTTACTGGTCTTCTCTTGATCTTACACTAAGTCCTTTTCCATGCACTCCTTTCCCCCAACCGCCTCCATGGTGCCTGTACGAAATAGCTTTTAAGTCTATAAAATAGCCCCCTAAAACAAGTCTTTTTTCATCACTATCTTTTCTAACATTTCCGTAAAGAGTTAGTCTATCCATGAAAGCCTCATCTAATGTGTCTATTCTTTCCCATGAGATTGAGCGTTCTGTATCTATAAAAATAAGAACTCCTTTTGGTGGATCAGACATTCTTCTAATTACGCGAGGATTCTTTAATTTATCCAGGACTTCTTTGCCAGCAATCCATAATTCTGGTTCTTCGCATGGGCTGGTGCGAATTGGTCCAACTCTATATCCTGCAAATTTAACGCGATTCTGCGCGCTGGATAGGTTCGACGGGTCTAAGGGATTACAAATACTCTCTAGATATTTTATTACATCTTCTGCTATCCAATAGGTATCCCTATTACAGATATTAAATCTCCTTAAGTCAAATGCATCTGTGACTTCCATTAAAGTGGAGCATAAAAGTCGTTTATAAAGCTTATTCTTGGATAGTTTTATAACTGCAATTTTTCATTAAATTGGATGGGCCTATAGTATAATGGTAATACATTCGAATGGCATTCGAGGGATTCGAGTTCGATTCTCGATAGGTCCACTTAAAGGGCTCATGGTTCAACGGCAGAACAAACCGTTCGCGTCGGTTAGATTCGGGTTCAATTCCCGATGAGTCCACTTGCTTAAGACAGGCAAATATATTAACAAGTAACGCCTTAGTAATTGATGGGTGTTGCCATCAAGTCTCCCCGGGCAATGCTTGATGCTTTGGTTGATCTTTTTGACCGAGGAGTTGTTGCAGATTATATCTATGAAAAAGGACATTTCTTATTCGAGAATGAAGAGTATTCTGGAGAATATATAGGTGTTTTTCTTAATCCAAGCAGAGGGTCTAGGGATATTAAGCGCTTGGCCGGCATACCTTTGCTCGTGCATCCTGCTTCAATAGAGCACCAAGGCAATACACGGGTTTATTGCTGCGGGGATTTGATAGTTGAATTTCTCCCGGGGGGTCAGCGTTCTCGAGTCAGAAAAAGAGGAGTAATATCAAAAAATCGATGCACCACCACGCACTAAAGTGCGTGGTTTGATTGGTGCTCGATTTTTGGATGCTCA
This sequence comes from Candidatus Woesearchaeota archaeon, assembly GCA_964372675.1. Classification (GTDB taxonomy): domain Archaea; phylum Nanobdellota; class Nanobdellia; order Pacearchaeales; family GW2011-AR1; genus SICU01. The sequence goes on from CAYJRP010000011.1 coordinate 13,624, forward strand.
ACGTGCTCCACAGCCTAAAGGCTGTGGTTTCAGCAAGCACGTTGACATGAGTAGATTAATACTTAAAAACCAATAATCTTTATAATGTCATGCTAATCGATGTTCATTGCCATTTGGATATGCTTGAGAAAGAAGGCATTTCTGTTGAAAAAGCTGTTAAGAATGCTGTGAAGAAAGGCGTTGAGATAATTGTTGTCAATGGGGTTAATCCAGAGCACAATAAAAAGATTTTAGATATAGCTGTAAAACACAAGGAAGTAAAAGCTTCCATGGGAATGTATCCTATAGATGCCCTTACTTTAAGCGATAAGGAAATAGATGCCGAGATTAAATTAATTGAAAAAAACAAAGACAAAATAGTTGCTATTGGCGAGATTGGTTTGGACTTGAAAGAAGACTATTTGGAGAAAGGATTTGAAAAGCAGAAAAAAGTTCTTGAAAAATTTGTTAAATTGGGCATGAAATTGGACAAGCCAGTGATTGTTCATTCTCGTAAAGCTGAGATGCAGACGATTGAATTGCTTGAAAAGCTTAAGGCTAAAAAAGTAGTTATGCATTGCTTTATGGGGAAGCTTAAGCTTGTTGAACGCGTTGCTGCAAATGGATGGTTTTTAAGTATTCCTTCTTGCGTTAAGTATGTTGATCAGTTCCAGCAAGTTGTTAAACAAACACCAATGGAAAATTTGCTTTGCGAAACTGACTCGCCTTATTTACATCCTGACAAAGGCTGGCCTAATGAGCCTGCAAATGTTCTTTCTTCGTATGAAAAAATTGCTGAAATTAAGAAAATTGGATTGAAAGATGCGGAGAAGAAAATTGAAGATAACTTTAAGAGGTTATTCTTATGAATAAAAAACTTGTTGTTAGAATTATTGGCTTAATCTTTTTGGTTTTTGGAATTGCATCAATTATTAACACAATTCTTAATTTGGAGCAGGGACTTGCTCCAATATTGTGGTTTAGCTACATTGGGCTGATTTTGCTCGCCATTGGGGTGTTGAGAAATGACAGCTTTCTTATTGCAAGCCAGATTTGCATTCTTGGAATACCGTATATATTTTGGAATATAGACTTTTTTTATTATTTGTTTGCAGGGCATAGCTTGTTTAACATTGTCGATTACTTTTTTGCTTCTGGGCCGATAATAGGGAAAATAATAAGTGCACAGCATTTGTTCAATATTCCGCTGAGTTTATTTGCCTTATACTTGATAGGGATGGACAGAAAAGATGCATGGAAGCTTAGCTTTATTGAGTTGGTTGTTATATTTTTTATTAGCAGGATTGTGACAAACTTCGAACAAAATGTCAATTGCGTTTTTAGAAGCTGCAGTAATATTGACTTTGGATTTTACTATCCTTTGCAATGGTTTTTGGTCTATTTTGTAATGGTTTTGGCAAGTAACTGGATAATTGCGAAATGGTTTTATAGGGGAAAATAGCTTAATTTTGTATGGATAAGGAAAGATTCCATAAGGTTGCATTAACCTTAGGAGATCTAGAACCATTTGAAATGGCCGAACCTCCCGGGAAGAGCGCTTATTACAAAGTGGTTTATTTTCGCGAAATAAATCCACAAACAACTGTCGAAAATCCTTCGATTTATATTGCTAGTGGGTTAGATATGGGCGGGAAACCAATAGGCTATAATTTAATTGTGCCAGAAGATGTTGAGGACATGAGAAAAATAGACAAAAATAGAATAAGATGAGCCAAAAGCAAAATTGGGAGAGTGCATATTTTAAAGAAGGTTTTGAGGTTTTAGATAAAGAGCCTTCCGAGTTAGAAAAGAAGATAATTTCGTCCTCGCTTCCTTTAGAAAGGGCATTAGATTTGGGATGCGGTGCTGGAAGAACTTCTGTTTTCTTGGCTGAAAATGGATGCAATGTTGACGCAGTAGATTTTATTGACTTGAACTTTATAAAAACAATGAAAGAAGAAACAAAGTCAAAGGTCAGGTTTCATAAAAGTTCAGTGGCAGATTTTGATTATCCAGAAGGCTATTATGATGCCGTGTTTTTAATGCGTTTAATTATGTATCTTCCTTATGAAGAGTTACCCATGTTGTTTAAGCAGTGCATAGGCAGTCTAAAGCCTGGGGGCCATATTTTTATTAATTATACTAGTAAAGGAGGATTTATTTCAGAGGTTGACTATGCCGTGAAAAAGTATTATCATCCTATCGAGGATGTAACTTCCTTACTTCTTAACCATAGCATGAAGATTAAGTTGCTTGAACAAGAGAAAAACCCTGCTGGTATCCATTGCGCAAGAGATAGAGAAGGATATTATATTGTGGGCAGATTGCCAAATTAAAAAATAAAACTAAATTAAACTACTGCAACTTGGCAATGGCTATAAATATTGCCAATACTTCGGCGGTTTTTAATCTTCGTTGCAAATCTCCAATCTTAGAAAATTGATATGTCAATGTGCTGACAGTGGCACATTGAGCATCCAAAAAACAAAGAATATTGTTTTTTTGATTTTCTAATCCATTCAACACTTCGTGTTGAAGTCTTTAGATTGGAGTTACATTT
>CAYJRP010000012.1:0-14640 GCA_964372675.1 Candidatus Woesearchaeota archaeon
AAGATAAATTAGAGATTAAATATTGCTGGTGAAAAATGTGTGTGTCCTACACACTGCAAGGTTTTTATCTCATTCAACTCTTACGAGATTGAAGATTTAAAAAGCTTTTTATAGCATTAATTCTGCAATACCTTAAGGCCCTGTAGGCTAATGGTTCAACCGGATCTTTGACGTGGATCATTTCGCAGTTCGATTCTGCGCAGGGCCATTTATTCCTTTAGAATATAAATTGTTAAATAGTTGCTTTAGGATTCATTTTTATGAGCTTTCGGGACTACCAGAAAGAAGTTGATGAGTGGGCTAGAAATTATTGGCCTATTTTAGAACAACTTTGCAGATTAACTGAGGAAGTAGGCGAAGTTGCTAGAGAAGTTAATCATCTGTATGGAACTAAAAAAAGAAAACCAGATGAACCTCTAGGAGACTTAGGCTCTGAACTATGCGATGTTATCTTTACTGCCATTTGCATGGCTAATAGGGAGAAAATTGATTTGCAAGCAGTGTGGGAAAAGATGATGGCTGAAAAAATGCGTGGAAGAGATGCGCACAGGTTTGACTCTAAATAGCACTTACTAACTTACTTAGTAAGTTAGTTAGTTAATAAGCAAGATTTATATAATGGTTTTGCTTGTGATTTCAAATTGTCCGCTGTTTAGAATGCTGCGGCAATTGTATAAAAGAGGCCTGATGAAAAAATACTTGCTGCTTATTGAAGATGAAAAGCTTTGGGAGAAATTCAAAAATCTTATTAAGAAGGATTTGAATACTGAAATTCTTGAGCTTATTAAAGAAAAGACTTCTGGGAGACTTGGGGGGAGGAAGAACCATGGAGAATAGGAAGGGGCAGGTTAGTATTTTTGTGATAATTGCCATAGTTGTTGTTGGAGCGATTGTCGTGTTATTTGCTTTTAGAGGAAATTTATTCAGAAACAATGTTCCTGCAGAATTCGCGCCCATTTACAATACTTATGATGAATGCATAAAGATTGAAACGACTAATGCACTTAGTTTGCTTGGCACTCAGGGCGGCCGGATAGCTGTTGGAGAGTATGCACCTGGAAGCGACTACGCTCCATTTTCGTCACATCTTAATTTCTTAGGATTTCAGATTCCTTACTGGTATTATGCTGCTGGAAACAGCGTGATTAAGGAGCAGATTCCCACTTTAAACGATATGGAAAAAGATGCGGAGCTATTTATTGAAGATAGATTAAATGATTGTGACTTTGCTGGATTTTACGCTCAAGGATACTTTATTGACGTTGGATCTCCTAAAGCAAGTGTGGACATACAAACAGACAGGGTTCTTGTTTCTGTTGATACTGATTTGTCTGCTTTTATAGAAGATAGAAGCGCAAGAAGAACAACTCATAAAGTTGAAGTGCAGAGCAAGATTGGAAAGTTTTATGATTTGGCCAAGAGAGTTTATACTAAAGAGAAAGATGATGCGTTTTTGGAGTATTATTCTGTTGACGTGCTTAATTCTTACGCCCCTGTTGATGGCGTAGAGCTGCAGTGCAGTCCTAAAATATGGAAGACACCTGAAGTTGTTTCTGACTTGAAAAAAGGACTATCTGCAAACATAGGCGCAATTAAGTTTAAAGGGAATTATTATACTGCTAACAATGTGGATGATAAATATTTTGTCACTGATTTAGGCGCTAGTGTGGACGAGCAAGTTAATTTGATTTATTTGCCTGAGGAATTTCCAAGCAAGATTGAAATTACTCCAGCATCTCAAGCATTAATGATTGCTGAACCTGTCGGAAATCAAGAAGGTCTTGGAATAATGGGCTTTTGTTATGCACCATATCATTTTGTTTATGATGTGAGTTACCCTGTTCTTGTACAGATTACAAATAGTGTTGAGACTTTCCAGTTCCCAATGTCTGTCATCATAGATAATAACTTGCCAAGGATTGCTAATTTAACCGACTTAGTTGATGAGCAGGATGTTGATATTTGCGGATTTAAGGAAGGGCAAGTAAATGTGCACACCTATGATGCAAACTTGAATCCTATTGAAGCAGATGTTAGCTACAATTGCTTTGATAGTTTTTGCCCGCTTGGAAGAACTGCTGTCAACGGAATAAACTCTAATTTAGATGCTCCTATTCCTGTTTGTTTGAATGGTTATTTGATTGCAAAGGCAAATGGATACGCTGAAAAGAAGATTCTATTTTCATCCAACTCAGAGACTAGCGCAGATATTATTTTAGATAAGGAATATAAATTGGATGTGGATATTAGAGTTGGGGGAAAGACAGTAAGTAATACTACAGCAGTTGTTCACTTTACAAGCCAGGATGGCTCTGCTGGTGCAAGTGCTGTGCTGCCCGATTCTAAGAACGTAAATTTAAAAGAGGGACTTTATGACATTAGTGTATTTGTATATGGGAATTCCAATGTAAACATTCCTGCTACTAGGAAGACAGAGTGTTTTGATGTTTCTCGTGGAGGCGTATTAGGAATACTCGGGCAGACAGAGGAAAAGTGTGTTGATGTTGAGATACCTGCTGTAAAGATTGATTACGCTCTTATTGGAGGAGGAAAGACTACAAGTTATATTTTGCAAAGTGACTTGGAACAAGGCAAATTGGTTATTGAAGCAAGCGAATTGCCTAGACCTACTTCAATAGAGCAACTGCAATATAATTATGAGGTGTTTGGCACTTTGGGCGTGGAGTTGAACTTCGGATGATAAAGAATAAACTAATGTTAGCGATAGGAATCGTTTTTATATTAGGGATTTTATTTGTTAATCTTGCTGTGGCACAAATAGGCTTAGGTGGATATTCTGGAGCCAGAAGCTTTTCAGGGAGCAACAGGGGGACTGCGAGCTATGTCAATTATGGGGCGCCATTTACAAATTATTATTCTGCTGAAAATAGATTAAGCACTTATTGGCCGATTTTAGGAGATAGAGATTCTTGTCAAGCAAGGCAAGATATTTTAATACAAGTAAATCCTGCAGGATGCCAGCCTGCAGTGGTAAGATCAGATTTACTTGCTGAACAGAATGTTCCTGTATTTTGTGAGTTGAGCGCTTTGACTGTAAATCCTGCTATAGATGTTAAGCAAATTAGAAATATAAGATTTAATGGGCAATATCCTCCAGAAGTTGCTGGAGTTGGGTTCCATCCTGCACAGGCGGCGCTTAGAACAAATAACCAGTTGCTTGGAAGTCCATTGAATGATAATATTGGATATGTTGTAGTAGTTTTGAAAAGACAGCCTAATGAAAATATTACTAAAGATTTTTTGAAATTTACTTTAGGCGCGAGCATCGATTATTATTCTGGAAACGCTATCGGTGTTGGGAAGACAGAGTTTTTGCTTAAAGAAGTGCCTGATAACGAATGGAATAATGAAAAAATAAGGCAGAGTTTCTTTAAAGGACAGTATTCTATTAGAATGAGAGATTCTAATCCTGAATCTATTAACTTGGAAGTTTATAAGGGAGACGTGAAAGTTTCTAGTGTAAAAGTTGACAAGAGAAAGAGCTCTAATGAGATTTATTTGCCAGGTTCTTACTGCCAGACTGCTTTGCAGTTTAGTTTTGATGATTATGTTTCTCCCGATAAGATTGCAAGACTTCAAGTTGATAGCGATATAGTTGATGCATATGTTGGAAGCACTTTCTTGAATGGCAAATGCTCTGTGAGAAAAATTGATGGAGATGGAACTGATGGCACTGTGACTTTGAGCTGTGGAAACCAGCAGTTTGTTTTGAATACAAAATATACAACATATGCAGTGAATACTGAGGTTAAACTCACTAGTGCAGGCGAAAAACAAGATGAGATTTGGATAATTGACAAAGTTAATACTGCTGCAGATGGAACAAAAACATATGATTTGAAGAAGAAGGGCACTAAAGGAGAAGGAAGTGATAGAAAGCCAGCAGTACCTTCTGCAGGCATAAGGCCTTTAACAGGGAGGGTACTTGAAGATAAGCCTCTGCAAGGAAGCGATGTTTATTTTGACAACGCTGTGAGCAATTACAGCTATGTAGCCGGCAATTATGGGAATGAGAAATTTGATGCTGCAGGGAAATTATATGGGGAGGTTGCTTTAGAGAGGGCAATTGCTTTAGCTTTGAGAACTAATAAAGAGCTTACTGCAGCTAAATTAATTGATGAATATCTGGAGAGATATCCATCTGGAGAAAATGCCGCGCAATATGGCTTTGAATTAAACAGACTTTATACTGTTGATTCTAGTTTATCGAGCGTTATTGTTGATATTGATGCAGGAGCTAAAATAATAAGCCTTAGAGAAGTTATTTCTCCTAAGAAGAAATCTTCTGCTACTATAAATTGGAATGAATTGGAGCATCAGATTAGCTTGGGCGGTTCTGCTGAGTTTTCTAGAGGAGGAAGCATTTCAGTGACTAAAATAAGAGACGCAGATAATGCAGAAGTAAGTATTTCATGCAAGGATAATGCAGGGGTATTTAAAAAAGAAGGCACAGAGACAATAAGGTTAGGAAATATAAGCAACAAAGATTATTGCGGAAATGGAAAGTTTAGACTAACTAAGATAGATTTAGAAGAATTTGCTAAGGTTAGGATTACGCCTGTAACTAGAACTGGAACGATTACTAATTTTACTGTTGGTATTGGAATTGAGAAGAGAGCTTTTGAACTTACGCCTTCTCAAGCAAGAAAGAAAATTGAGAATCTAAATAAAACAATTAAGGAATGGACTGCTATTTCAAACAGTTTGGGAAAAGTTGTTACTGGATTAAAGGCGGCTTGTTTGGCAACTGCCGCCGTGCTTACTGTCAAGAATTTCTTTACTGGTTTGAGCGGAGAGGCTTTGGCAAGACAGCAAATAATGAGGGGGCCTGGAGGATGGACTAAATTCTGCGAGGGAGAATTAAACGCAAAGAGAGTTGGAAGCATGACTCAATGTTACAATCAATATGCGGATGAGATAAGCAAGGACATTGATTCTAGAACTAAGGCAATTGCGCAAGTAAATAAAGATACCAAGCAAATTGAGGAGAGTAATAAGATTTCTCGTTCTGGGCCATTTGGAGGAGATAGTTTTAATGAGGCTGCTGCTAAGAAAGAGTTATGGAACAAAGCTAAGACGGCTTGTAATGGGGTTGATTTTAGTCAGAATAAAATTTCAGGCGTATCTAATGTTAATGCGCTTCTAGATAAAGTGGGGCCTAACGCTGAATCAATAAGTTATGAACAACTTAGAGACATTTATCTTAATTGTTTGGTTTCAAAGAGCAGTGGAGGTTCAGCACAGGGGGTAAGTAGAACGCGAGCAGAACTTGATACAATCGGGTACAATGTTAATGAGAGAGCGAATTATGAGAAAACGACTAAGGATTATAGCGCTATAAGCACCCATGTTTTAAGTACGAGGCCTGCCGGAAATTATTATGGAGATACTGTTGGAAGTTTGAAAGATAGGATTTCCGGGATTGAGGGTTTAGGATTAGATAAAGATACTCCTGTTCAAACGATGAGAGGAAAATTTGAATATTTAGCTATAATGCATAAAGATCCACAAGGAAATCTTATTAGAGATAAGACATACTTAATCAATAATAATAATGGGGCAAAAACACTTGGACCAGAGGAAATAAGTTTTACTGAAGAGCAAAAAAAGAATTCTGCAGAGGATCTTAAAATAGTACCACAATCATTCGTAAAAACTGACGCTAGGTCGTATTATTATAATTTCGCCAAGGGAGAATATCAAGTTAGGTACTTTGAGACGGAGCCTTACAAGGGGATGCCCGCAATTGTGCCATTTGAATCTCAAGGGTTTAGTGGGTTTTATGCTGCTACGACGCAGAACTTGCCTATAGGGACTAAGAGCTTTGAATCTAGTGGGAGACCATCTACTTTCTGGATATGCAATGTAATGAAGGACGGAAGAGTTGACTTTTCTTCTGGAAGTTCTATAGACGATGAGTGCCTTAAATTTGATTTTTATAGCGGACAGAGCTCTTTGTTTCCAGGACTTAATGATTTGCAAACAAAGAGACTTATTGTTGATGCTACTAGAGCATTGCAAGATGCTGCTCAAGGCTATGGGCAGAAAGATGTAATAATTAATGGAAAAAAAGTTCATGTTGGAAACGCCGCCGCTGTTATTCCTGCAACTCAATGCCAAGATTATATGAGTCCTGAAGATTGCAAGATTTTGTTTAATGTCTGTGATCCAGTAATATGCCCCGCTTCAAGATGCAATTTAGGAGGAGCTTACCCTGTTGCAGATGTTATTCAGACCGGCGTTGTAGGAAGTGTTTTATTGTGTTTGCCTAATGTTAAAGAAGGAATCGTTGTTCCTGTTTGTTTGACTGGAATACAGGCTGGAATAGACGGATATTTATCTATTATGAAGAGCTACCAGCAATGCTTGCAGGAAAATATAGATACTGGGAAATATGTTGGAATATGCGACCAGATAAGTTCTGTTTACATGTGTGAGTTCTTCTGGAGACAGCTTGCTCCTATTGCTAATGTTGTTTTGCCTAAGATAGTTGAAGCTGCATATACTGGAAGCATTGGAAGTTCTCGCGGAGGGGGAGAATATTTGACAGTGCAGAACTCTTGGCAGAATGCGCAGGATTCTGTCAAATACTTCACTCAAAGTTATGCTGTTAATTCTTTCAACGCATTTAATATAAGAAGCATCGAGGAAGCTGGCACGCCATTCTGCCAGGCATTTGTGTCTGCTAAAGGGCCTAAGACATTTGAGACGTTGATTGAGCCAGAATCGCCTCCACAATTCAATGCATGGTACAGCGAGATTTCATACACAGACGCTACAGTGCCTGCCACTTCGCAGTACAGCGTGTTTTATCATATATTTGCAGGAAAACAAAGAGGGATTTCTTTCAGCGTATATTTGAAAGATCCTCCAACAAATACGCAGTATTCTGCAACTCCTTACATAACTGTTGCTACAGGGTTTATTCCTAGAGGACAGTTTGCTACTGAGAAAAGAGACTTTACCGCGCCTAAGGGATACAAGCAGTTATGTGTAAGAATTGACAACAAAGAGGAATGCGGGTTTAAACAAGTTACGAGCAGTTTTGCTTTGGATTATGTAAGAGATAATTTTGTTGCAGATCAGTTAAAGACAGCAGATATAAAGACGGAAAGAGCGTGTAATATTGGAAGTGCAAATACTGCTGCTTTGTTGAACCCTAATCTAGGCGCCATTGCAAGCGAGGCTGTAGATCCTGCAATTTATAACAGAGGAATTGTAAGGATTTGTTCAACTTCTAATCCTGGAACAGGAACAGATCCAAGCAGATTTGTAAATGTTGGATATTGTGACGATCCAAGAATTGGATGCTGGCTCGACAAGAAGGGTGTAGATAGCGCTTTATCGCAATACAATGTTGGCGCAAAGGAAACTACGCTTGCTGAATTGGAAAAGAGGCAGAAAGATTATTTAGCCAGTGGAGGAAAGGGATTTAAGAGCGAGGATGCGATAAAAACAGATATAGCCGGATTAGGAGGAGAGATTAATGGAGTGACTACTGGCAATGTACAGAGCATAGTTGCTAAAATAGATTTGTTAATAAGCCAGTCATTGTTCAATTATCAAACTGCGTCGCTGTGGATGATGAAAGCGGACTTGTATGCTAAGTTGTTTAGTGAGGCTTTTGGAAAGGGCGCTCCTAAGCCTGGGGCTGTGGCTAAAGGTGCAGAGACTGGGATTACTTCGCCTGCTACTGGAGCTGGGCAGAGCTCTAAAAGCGTTTTATCAATGGACAGCGAGACTTACGATCCTACAAAAAAAATAAATATTTTGCTTAATGAAAGGCCAACAGGCGTTTCTTTTGAGTCAAACATTATTTATTATCAACAAATTCCTATTGGCAGGATTATAGGAGAAAACATAGATTTAGAGGAAACTCAATTTGAGACTATCGTGTCTATATTTGGGTCTGGTAGTTATGAAAAGCTGGATGGAATAAATGTAAGAAGCCTTGAATATGGAGGGAGCAGAGATTTAGGAACTGGCACTTCAACCGAAACTTCATCTTCAGAAAAGATTTTGAAATTAGAAAAGTCTTATAATCCTACAGAACGAATTTACTTTTTACTTAATGGACAGCCAACTAAATTATATGTTTTGGGAAGAGAAATTAAGATTGACCAGTTTGCGTTCCTTGAACAATTTGTTCCTGCTATTGGGACAGTTGTTTCTGGTGACAATATTAAACTCATTAATTCAGAATCAAACAAGAAGAAGATAAATGATCTGTTTGGGGTGTCTACGGCCTTTGATGCTATTAATAATGGCTATAATATTAACGAAGAGATTGATTTAAAAAAAAACAGTAACGTCGCCACCTTAGGAAACCCAGAGACTACTTACGGGGGATATGGGGCAGTGAGGATTATCTCGCTACGGAGAGCAAACTTTCCTTTAACCCAGAGAGGAGGCGATAAAACCTTTTATTTTACTGATAATTCTGGTAGGGAATTAAATTTTTTCACTGAAAACTCCCAGATGTATCTTAATAATGTTAATGTAGGAGAAGTAAAAGGGGAATTAAAAGTAAATGGAGAAATAAAAGAAGGAAAAATAACTCTTCTTGATGATAAAAAAGAGGTTGTAGAGGCTGAGTTTGGTTTTGGCACATTTGACATTATTAATGGGAAAGACGTTAAAGACAACATCGACTTAGGGTACTACAAAGCTATATATGATAACCAAAAAAGAAGGTTGCCTGAGAGTTTAATAAAGCACATTGGTGATACATGTGCCAGAAATGTTCCTTGTTATAGTGAATGCCTGAATGATTTAGAAGGGTATTTTCTTACATGTGAGGAAAAGTATGATGAGTCCAGAAATGTTGAAGGTTTTTGTGACAGGAGTTTTGTGTCAGGAATTACTCCCGTCTCTCCAGGAAACGGAGTTATTTGTAAAAACGAGAATGGCCAAGCAGTCTTTAGCACACCGCCTGATAAATTAAGCAGCTACTGCTCTGGGTATTCTGTTCGCCTTTTTAATCCTTATGGGGACCAACTCATTAATAGCCCAGTAGATCTAGCAAATGGAGCTTTGAGAGAATTAAATTTAAAACCTGTAGGAAACATACTTCCTATAGGCAATAGTGACGAAATACTTTCGCAACTATCTTCTTTAAAGAATAGTTGTGGGGCAGGAAACATAAATCAAATTGTAATTTTTGCACATGGAGATCCAGGGGAAGTTATTCTTGGCGATTATCTAACATCTGCATGGTGTAACAATCATAAACAGGAGTTAAAAGAAGCTAGTCCTTTTGGAACTACTAAGGGGATGGTAATATTTAATTCGTGCTCTGTTAACGAAGGAGGCAAGGGAGTGGGATTAGCTCAATGTTTTGCTGATGCTTTAAACGCTGATGTTTATATGTCCTCTTGTGCCATTTATTGTTCTAAGGGTGTTTGTAGCCTTCCTACTGGAAAGGGTTGGGATAAATTCACACCTTCTTCTTGATTAAATGCGGGGAGAAGGATTCGAACCTTCGAAGGCACTAAGCTACTTACTTATTTAACAGCCATTTCCAAAGAGGGATAAACTTAACTTTGCCCTTGATGCCGAACCATTCTATTTTTTCTTCTGACTCATAGTTCTCTGTGATTACAAGAAGGTTTTTACATTTTAGCTCATTTCCTGCTTTCAATAAGGCTCTTACTTCTCTGTTTCTTGTTTCTGAATTTTTTACGCTAAAACAAACTTGTATAAGCTGTTTTATTTTTATTCCTTCATGTATAACAAAATCTACCTCTTCCTGCTGCTGATTTTTCCAGTAATAAACTCTTATTTTATTATTTAGCTCGTCTTTCTTCAGCTCTTGAGCAACTACATTTTCGTAAAGCTTTCCAAAATCTGGACTTGCTTTAAATGCTCTGGCATTAATTAACCCGTTGTCTATACAATATATCTTTTTATTAAAAGTTATTTGCTCCTTTACTTTATTTGAGAATCTTGCCACGCTAAAGAAAATAAAGGCCTCTTCAAGATAGCCAAGATATTTTTGAATGGTATGCACGCCCTTTATTTTAGTCATTTTGGATAGGTTTGTATAAGAATATTCACTCGCACTGTTTGATAAAAGATAATAAGCGAGTTCTTCTATTCCTTTTGGAGATCTTATTTTGTATCTCTTTATAATATCTTTATAAACAATTGAGTTAAAAAGTGTCGAAAGGTAGTCCTTGTAATTCATATTTTTTATTAATGGCTCCGGGTATCCGCCATTTACCAAGAACAATTCTAATTTTTCCTTAATTTGATGCGAGGTTAATTCTTTTTTCTCTTTTTCAAGATATTCTTTGAATGAAAATGGAAAAATTTTTATCAATAGATGTCTGCCTGTGAGGTGCGTTGCTAGTTCTTTGCTAAGCAGATTGGCATTGCTACCTGTAATAATAAGATTATATCCTTGTCTTTGCAGCCGGTTTACAAAAAGCTCCCATTTCGGAAGGTTTTGAATTTCGTCAAATAGAGCATATTTAGGATTATGATATACAGAATTCATTGCTTCAATAATTGAGTCGTATTCTTTTATTTCAATCAATTGCTCATCATCGAAATTAACATACCCAAACCTTTCCTGTTTATTAAGAAAGTGAAGGGCAAAAAAGGATTTACCAGCCCTTCTAGGGCCAATAACGACTTTTATTAAAGGGTTGTTTAATTTATCAGAATTGACCTTTCTTTCTATATAAAGATCTTTGAGTTTAGCTTCCAATTCTTGTTTTTGCGTTATTAATATGTCTTTTATCATATGTTTTATAATGCATAAAAGTATATAAATATATGCATTATAATATTATTAATGCAGACAAATAATAATCATGCGGGGACTAGGATTCGAACCTAGGAAAGCACTAAGCTACTGCGGCCTAAACGCAGCCCATTTGACCGCTCTGGCATCCCCGCACTGATATAATAGGACTTGAAATGGTTTTAAAATGTTTGTGAATTCATTTATTTGAGAATTATCAAATAAATCTTTCAGATTGGAGCAATTAGTGATGAGACTGTATCCTTAAACTAATCAGGGTTATTGGATTAATTGCATATTTTATTAATTGATCATTTGGAGGCCTTTGCCTCGATTTCCTTAGTTTTTAATTTGTCTTCGATGCCCAATTTATCTATAAGCTCTTTGTATCTGTTTCTTATTGTGACTTCTGTTATTCCTGCAACGTCTGCAACCTCTCTCTGCGTTTTCTTTTCGTCATTTAGAAGGGCTGCGACGTATAACGCTGCTGCTGCTATTCCTGCAGGACCTCTTCCTGATGTTAGCTCGGAGATGTCTGCTTTCTTTAAGATTTTAAGGGCTTCGTTTTGTGACTTTGGTGTGAGGTGCAAGATGGATGAGAATCTTGAAATATAATCTTTTGGACTTGATGGCTTAACTTTTATTCCAAGCTTTCTGATTATGAACCTGTAAGTCCTGCCAATTTCTTTTCTTGGGACATCTGAGGCATTTGCTATTTCGTCCAATGTTCTTGGAATGTTGTATGACCTGCAGGCTGCGTAAATGCAAGCCGCAATAACTGATTCCATGCTTCTTCCGCGGACTAAGCCCCTTTGCAGAACAAATTGATAAACTCTGGAAGCTTCGTCTCTAACTACAGAGGGAAGCGCTAAGAATGATGAGACTCTTCTTAATTCCGCCATTGCTAATCTAAGGTTTCTTTCAATAGATGTAGAAACACGCTCTTGCCATTTTTTTAATCTTAAGAATTTTCTGGTTTGGCCGGCTTCTAATTTGTATATATCTGCAATTTCCCCGACGTTTGTTGTTAAACCCTGGTCAAATTTCTGCCTAGAGATTGGCGCTCCCCCCCTTCCTTTTTTTTCACTCTTGTCAAATTGACCTCCGGCATCTTGTCCGGTGTCGACCATTTTATCCTCTATAATAAGGCCGCAGTCACCGCAAATTATTTCCCCCCTGTGCTCATCGTGGGTAAGGTTTATGCTTCCGCATTCAGGGCATCTTTTGACATAGTTCATTGTTGGGAGAGATTTTTAAAAATCACTTAAAGATTAGAGTATTTAAAGTTTATGGTTATTTAAAGCTTTCGGTTTTTCCCGAGGAAAATTGGCTTTAGAACTAGCAATTTTAATCCACTGAGTCGCTGAAACTACCCGCCGGTCTTCTTCCATGATATTTTCTTTCGACTCTAAATGCAGAAGACGTATGTGCGTAAGGAGAGGAGAGGTTTACAGAAGCTGGTCTAAATTCCATATCTAAGTCTGCTTCTGTTGGAGGAGGGTTTGAAGGATCAATAATATGGCAACCGCTAAGGTGTTGCATTTCCATCATCCTAACTCTTTCTCCAGCATACGCAGGTTCCAGGCATTCTTCTGCTAATGCGGGCAATTGGCTTTCAGGTTCTGCTGGTAGATGCGAATTTGATTGTAAATATCCGATCATCCGGCGAGTTAATTGCACTCTTTCAGCATACCCTAAGTTTTCCACGTATTTGCCAACTCTATTTTTCATTTCTCTCAACTGGCTAGGTTGTAGAACGAGCAATTCTTGTTTTAGGGCAATTCTGCCATGACCTTGTAGAACTCCTATTGCATCAACAACATCTGTAATAAGGGGCAATTTTTCTTGCAAACTCATTTTATTTCTTAACAGTATAAGAAAATTCACTTTAAAAACTTAATTGTAGAATGATATTGTCAAGTTAGAGTGATATGTAAAAAGTTAAAGACCTTTAAAGCCAGTGTAATATTATTATTCAATTAAAATTATTAACAATATCTTCGATAAATGTTAAGGTGCATTTTGAAATAAGTTGAGATAATACAGGTAATTAATCTATGGGAGGATTATACCTCGTTAAGTTGACAATATCTTGTAGAATTTTGATATAATTATTCAACTAAAACTGCGTTTACTACGCCTTCCTGCGTGGGTCTGTTTGTGATTCTTGCTTTTCCTCTTGAGGTTTCTATTATTGCGCCTTTCATTAATCTATTTTGTCTTGCGAGGAATTTGTTTTGAGGAGTTTCAATTACATTTTTTATTTCTACTTTTTCAACTTTTTTTCCTGTTGAAAGGTTTGCAACGCTTGCTCTAAGCAGTTTTTGTCTCATATTTCCGCCCTTGACTCTCAGAGACTTTCGTTTAGTGTTGCCCACAATAGTTTGAATTTCTCTTCCACGTCTTTCATGGGCGCGCACTTTTCTTCGCGCGTGATATTTTCCGCCGGTGAATTTTTTTCCTGCTTTCATAATTTAGAGTTGCTAAAATGTGTTTATAAAGATTTTGTTTTCAAAATCTTCGACTATAAAGATTTGCACTTGGAGATTGCCTTTGGTTAACAAAAAGTTTATACATAGAAAATCGATGATTTTCTAGCTTAAATTTTGAAAAATCAGAACAACAAAATTTAAATACTAATAATTTGAAAGGGTGTTATGGCGAATGGAATTGAAAGACCACTAGACCTTTTGAATGAATCGAAGGGAAAAGAAGTAATTGTCCAATTGAAAAATGACAAGCAGTTTTCAGGCATTTTAAGAGCATTTGACATCCACATAAATATTGTGCTTGACAATGCAAAAGAAATGCAGAATGGGGAATTGAAAAGAAAATACGGGCCTACTTTCTTGCGCGGGGACACGATTATCTTTATTTCTCCTGCTTAAAGCTTTTTTTGGCTTCAAAAACTAACAAACAATGCTTGGATTGCTTTTTAGATAACTATCTTGCTTAAATCCGCGGAGATTTTGGTATTTTTGAAAATCTTTTTGGCTTCTGAAAGGATTTGCTTTTCTCTGTGCTCGTGCTTTTGAGAGAGATGGACTAGGTGGAGGGATTTTGATTTTGACTTTTTGGCTATTTCAGCTGCTTGTGTCGATGTAAGATGCCCGTACTCCTTTGCTTGCATCCCCTCTTCTTTAGAATAAGTTGACTCGCAGATTATTGCATCAGAATTCTTTGCCAACCGGATTGTGTTTGGATTTGCCGATGTGTCTAAGATTATTGCCAGCTTTTTCCCTTTTTGCACATAAGTAAGCGATGATGCTTTGATTTTTTTGCCTTTGAACATTATGTCTTTTCCTGCCGCGAGCTGGCCGATTAGCGGCGACTTTGGGATTTTTAGTTTCTTAAGTTTTGATTTGTCTATTCTTATTTTATCCTTTATTTTAATTGAATAGGCATTTGTATATATACCATGGTCCATTTTTGCTGCTTCTATGATTAGGTCTTTATTTTCAAACACTTTTGATGCAACTTCTTTCACATTAATCTTGATTTTGTATCTGCTGTATAAGTTTTGCAGGGCGTGGAATTTTTCTATTGTTCCAGGAGGACCGTAAATCTGGAGGGTTTTGCTGTAGCTCATCATGCCCATCGTCTTTAGAAGGCCTGCGAGGCCCAAGGTGTGGTCTTCATGCCAATGTGTAAGCAAAATTTTTGTTAATTTGCAGGGGTTTTCTTTTGCTATTCTAAACTGCCTTTGAATGCCTTCCCCGCAGTCAACAAGGATTGTTTCATCTTGAGTTTTTACTAGGAAACCTGAATGGTTCTTTCTTGCTGTCGGGATTGCACTTCCTGTGCCTAAAAATACTATTTCAAAACCCATGTATGCATTAGGAATATGTATTTTAAATAGGTGTTGTTTTCAA
>CAYJRP010000013.1:0-13687 GCA_964372675.1 Candidatus Woesearchaeota archaeon
CGATTTGCCCAAGCTAACCTTGCCTGCTCCACATAACTATCGTGAGCCATAAAATCAAAAAAACTTTGCGTTCACCACGCACTAAAGACTTCAACTCGTAAGAGTTGAATGTATTAGAAAATCTCAATTTTTCTAAGTGCGTGGTTTGTCTGGTTTTTTGGATGCAAGCAAATTGCTCTCGTTAGCAATTTGCTGCACAGAAATTTGTCATGGTAAACAAATTTCTTGTGCTCAACGTGCTCCACGACCTAAAGGTCGTGGTTTTAGCAAGCACGTTAACATTAGCTTGTCTTAATGCTCTTTCTTCCTGCGCTCTAACTTCTTCAGGATGCTTTCTGCGATAATCCATTACTCTCTCCAGTCCCCTTAGCAAAGCAGCTTCAAATTCAGGATCACGACGAGTAGGTAATTTTTGTTTTATCGTTATTTTTTCACAAACTCCAGCTTCTCGCCGCATTCAGGGCAGAACTTTTCAGCGCCCTTAAGCAAAACAGAGCACTTCGGGCACTTGATTGGCTCAACCTTTCGCTCAATAAACGCCTTATATCCAAGCTTCCCGCCGGACACAATGCGCGAAAACGCGTCATGCACAGCAGGATTGTCCATCTGCTCCCTCAAGTCTAAACAGCTTCCCATTTTATTCAAAAATACCTCTTATTTTTGAATGCTTGAAAATTTCAATTTTCATTGTCCACCTTTTTTGTTTGCTAATGACTCAAAATAAATAACTCCTGTTTATAAATATTGTCCCATTTTTAAAGATTTTATAGCAAATATCCGTATTAGCCTTGAATAGGAATGAAAAGCTTAAGAACAACAACAAAAGCAATAATTGCAACTAAAAAAGCAATAACAACTTTAGGAGAAATCATGAACTTGCTGTTATATTCATCATCATATCTCATAAGCCCGCCGAAAGCGCCGGGCATGTGTATCTTGTTTTCAGCCATAAACAATCAACAAATTATTAGTATAAAAATCTATTGGTAAGTTTGATCTTTCTTGCTACTGCCCGCCTCTTCCCTGCCCTTATAAGAAGGCGTTGGAAATTCTACAGGGTATCTGCCAAATAGCGTTCTTGAGATTTTTACCTGACTTGCTTTTCTTCTTCTCTCCTGCGCTTCAAGGGCAACATCAAGCATTATTTCTAGCTCCGGTCTCAATGGCCTAACTTCCCCTTCCATAAATCTAAATGTTTTTTATCTTCTTAAGTATTTCGTCTTTTTTCTTCCTGCTCGTATGGCTTTTTCCAAACCTCACGAGAGCAGGATTAACTCTTCTCCAAACATTTTGAGGAAAAAGCCTGCGCAAATCCATCTCAACATTATCCCTCGTCTTGGCTTTACTCCATCCAAGCTTGCGCGCAATCTGAAAAACATGTGTATCCACAGCCAAACCATCTTGCCCATATTCTGTCAAAAAAACATTTGCTGTCTTCCGTCCAACTCCCGACAATTCAACTAACTTGTCAAATTCATGTGGCACTTTTCCGCCATGCCTTTCAACCAACTCGCGAGCGCAATTAATCACATTCTTTGCCTTAGTCTTGTTGTAATTCAATCCGCTAAAAATCTTCAAAACATCTTTATATTTCGCGCGAGCCAATTTTTCAACACTTTTATATTCTTTAAATAGCTTTTCAGCAATAGGAATTGTAGTTTCGTCGCGCGACTGCGCGCTCATGATGGTAGCAATAAGCGTCTGCCATTCCTCTTTCCAAGATTCAGCAGCAAGCCTCATTTCCTTTATCTCATAATTCTCCAATTTCTCAAGCTGCCTTAGGCCTCTTTTCAAATCCATCAAAGAATAGAAGAATAAATCTTTAAATAACTTGACAATTAACCTGTCTTTCTTTTTTCGTAATTATTTGTTTTACCTGGATCTTCCAAAGATCTTGCAGAATATATTGTTGTAACCGGATCTCCTGGAGTCGAAGGCACTAACATGCCCGCAAGTCCGCTTTGTAGGTCCTCGATACCCCTCTTAAGCCTATCTTCCCTTTGTTTGCGCATATAATCTGCAGCCGAAAAGTTATCCTTCCCAAAACAGCGATTTAGATATTTAGCAATCTTTTTCACAAACTCCATATAAACTCAGGTAAAATAAAGTTAAAATATCTTTCGCTTTCTAAAACCCAATATTTTTAACCTCTTTATTCTTTAGTCAAATATGACCAATCAATCAACCCAAGAAATAGAAAGAAAATGGCTAGGATATTGGGAAAAAGAAAAAATATACAAATTTGACCAGAAGTCAAAAAATAAAATTTATTCAATTGACACCCCTCCTCCAACAGTCTCTGGAGAAATGCACATAGGGCATGCTTTCTCTTACTCACAGCAGGACTTTATCGCAAGATACAAAAGAATGCGCAGTTTCAACGTCTTTTATCCATTTGGCACAGACGATAATGGATTGCCAACAGAAAAGTTAATTCAAAAACTGAAGAATGTAAGAAGCACCCAAATGTCCCGAGACGAATTCATAAAACTATGCCTATCAACTCTAAAAGAAATAACCCCTAAGTTTATTCAGGACTGGAAAAACCTTGGTATCTCGTGCGACTTTGATATTTATTATTCAACAATTGACAACCATTCAAGAATGCTCTCCCAAAAATACTTCCTGGACCTGTACAAAAAAGGCCTCATTTACCAAGCAGAGTTTCCAACAATATGGGACACAGAGTTCCAAACGCCTGTTGCGCAGGCAGAGCTGGAAGACAAAGAAAAAGAAACACAATTTATAACAATTAAATTCCAAGCAAATAATAAAATCCTGCCAATTTCAACAACAAGGCCAGAAATGCTGGGCGCTTGTCTAGCAGTCTTTGTTAATCCTGCGGATAAAAGATACAAATCTCTAGTCGGAAAAAAAGCTAAAGTTCCCTTATTCAATCACGAAGTTCCAATAATTGCAGAACCTCAAGCATTAATGGAGAAAGGCACTGGCGCATTAATGGTTTGTTCTTACGGGGACAAATACGACGTGGAAGCAGTTAAGAAGCACAAGTTAAAACCTAAGATAATAATCTCAAAAGATGGAAGATTACTATCCAAAGGATATGAAGGCCTGACAATTTATTCAGCAAGAGAAAGAACTCTCGCAGATTTAGAAAAAGCAGGTTTAGTAATAAAAAAAGAAAAAATAAAGCATGCCGTTAATGTCTATGAAAAATCAGGAAAAGAGATAGAATTCCTGCCAACAAAACAGTGGTTTATAAAAATATTGGACAAAGAGTCTGAGTGGTTAAAAATTGGAAAAAAAATTAAATGGCTTCCAGAGCATATGTACAAAGTTTATGAAAATTGGGTTTCAGGATTAGAATGGGACTGGTCAATTTCAAGAGAAAGACACTTCGGAGTTCCAATTCCAGTCTGGATTTGCCAGAAATGTAATGAAGTAATTCTAGCAAAAGATAACGAGTTGCCAATTGACCCTGTTCAAATAAAAAAATTATGCCCAAAATGCAAATCTCCAGCAAGTCCCGAAACAAAAGTCTTAGACACATGGGCAACATCATCACTAAGCCCACAAATAGCCTCTTCTTTGGTAAATAACAAAGTAAAATTACCATACTCACTAAGGCCTCAAGCTCATGACATCATCCGCACTTGGGCATATTATACAATTGTAAGATCGTTTTATCATGAAGGCAAAAGTCCATGGAACAATATTGCTATCTCAGGATTTTTAACCTTGGGTGGAGAAAAAATGTCAAAATCAAAAGGCAACATAATAAGGCCTCAAACAGTTATGGAACAGTTTGGCTCTGACGCGATAAGATTCTGGGCAGCTTCATCAAAGCTGGGAGAAAACATGGATTATCAGGAAAAAGACATTTTAACAGGCAAAAGATTCATTACAAAACTATTAAACGCTGCTAATTTTGTTTTTATGAACATTAATAAAAAACCAAAAAAACCAAAAAAACTTGAAAGAGTAGATGAAATCTTCCTAACAGCATTAAATTATGTTGCCGCTACAACCACCCTAAGGTTTGATGACTACGACTATTTCAAGGCAAAATTCAATGCCGATGAATTCTTTTGGAAGAGTTTTTGTGATAACTATCTTGAAATTATAAAAAACAGAGCATATCAAGGAACCAAAGATGGAAAAGTCTCTGCATTTTACACTTTATATCAAAGTCTTTTAACTATAATAAAGCTAATAGCTCCAATAACTCCTTTTATAACGGAAGAAATATATCAAAAGCATTTTAGAAAATATGAAAAAGAAAAGTCAATTCATATTTCTTCATGGCCAAAATACGATAAGAAACTTTTTGAGAGTGAATCAGAAAAAAAAGACTTTGCTGCCTGGTATAAGTTAATAGAAATAATTTATCAAGTAAGGCAAAAGAAGTCAGAAGCTCAAAAATCAATGAAAGCTGAAATTACGCTTACTTTGCCAGAACACGACAAAGAACTGTTGAAAGAGGTCTTAGACGACTTAAAATCAGTAACATGCGCAAAAGAAATCAAAGTTGGTGAATTCAAAGTAGAAATTCTATAAAAACTCGAAAACCAAAACATTTAAATATAACATCAAGTTATATATTATTATACATCAAGTATAACATGGAAACAGAATTAAGAACACTCACAAGAACAAGAAGAATCGGTGGCTCATTAGTTGTAACCATACCTAAAGAATTAGTAAAAGAAGAACAGCTTGAAGAAAATCAAGTTATAGAAATTACAGTAAAAAAACCAAGAAAAGATTATTTCGGCGCTTTGAAAGGAATAGGTTCTTTCACTAGAAAAGATAGAATGGAAGATAGATTTAAATGAAATATTTTATTGATTCATCAGCATGGATAGAATATTTTGAAGGAAGTGCTACAGGAGAAAAAGTAAGTAAAATTTTAAATTCGGAAGAAGAAGTCTTTATTTTAAGTATAAATATCGGAGAAGTTATAAGCTTTCTTAAAAGAAAAAACAAGGATTTTAATATTGCATACGAATCAATGATAAAAAGAGCGAAAATATTTGATGTTACTCCGAGAATAGCGAAAGATTCTGGAACACTGCATGCCGAAAAGAGACTTGAAGGATCTAAGTTTTCATTAGCTGATTCAATGATATTACATTCTGCGAAGGCAATAGGAGCACATGTTTTGACAAAAGATATCCAGTTTAAGGAATTCAAAGAATCAATAATATTATAGCAAAGCCTAACCTTTATTAATAATAATTCTCACATGTTAACATGGACGACAAACAAAAACTAGAGCTGGAAGAAAAGCTCGAAGAGCTTGAAGCTGTACGCGGGCGTCACACAGAACTTGTCACAGTAATGATACCTACCGGCTTTAATATTCATTCAGTAAGCAAGCAATTGGAAGCAGAGCGTTCCACAGCAGCCAACATTAAGTCAAAACAAACCAGGTCAGCTGTAATAGATTCATTGGATATGATAATTAGGGAAATAAAAAACTACAAGCAGACACCTCCAAACGGCATAGCTTTCTTTGCAGGCAATGTCTCAGAAAAAGAAGGCACCCAAGACATTCACGTATGGGCAATAGAACCGCCAAAGCCTCTAAATGTTAGAATGTATCGCTGTGACCAAACATTTGTAACGCAACCACTAAGAGACCTAATGCAAACAGACGCTGTCTATGGCTTACTAGCAATAGACAGACAGGAAGCAACCATTGGCTTATTGGAGGGCAAGCAAATTAAAGTCTTGAGAAAACTCAGCTCAGGAGTCCCGGGAAAAGTAAGGGCTGGAGGTCAGAGCAGTCAGCGCTTTCATAGAGTAACAGAGGGTCTTGCCAAAGATTTCTTTAGAAGAGTTGCAGAACATATGAAAGAAATTTTCTTCGACATGCCGAGATTAAAAGGAATTCTCATCGGCGGTCCAATTCCCACAAAAGAAGACTTCCTCGATGAAGGCAATTTAGTTACAAAGCTAAAAGAAAAAGTCATAGCAGTGAAAGATATCGGTTACGTTGACGAACACGGCTTAGACCTCTTGGTAGAGTCTTCAAAAGACGACATAGCAGAGCAGGAGCTGACGAAAGAAAAGAAAATTGTAGAAGAGTTCTTTATGACTTTAGGCAAAGACTCAAAAAAAGCAGTTTATGGAGATGAAAAAGTAAACCTTGCCCTTGAGCGTGGCGCAGTCGACCGCTTATTAATTTCAAAGAAAGTCGACAAGCATAAAAGCGCGGAGCTAGAAAAAAAGGCCATAAACATTGGTGCCAGCGTCATTCTCATCTCCGACGAAACCCAGGAAGGCGACCAATTCTACAATATTACAAAGGGCGTCGGAGCCATTTTAAGATTTACTCTAGAATAATTCTTACTTTCTATCCAATCATCCCTTTAACATTGGGCATCTTGGATTCTATGAAATAAATTATTTCTGTTTTCTTATGAGCATTGAGAGAAATGCCTGTAAAATTTGATTTTTTGTAAATTAGAATCCAACCAAGGTTAGATAATTCTTTTACTGTTTGGTGCAGATTTTGAAATCTCTTAAAATGCTCAAGACGATCATATTTATGCCCCCAATTATTCTTCCTCGCTAATTTAAACATAATTTGAGCTTTCTCTAATTCTAAATCACCGCTCCTCATGGAGGATATAACAAACAAGAAATTTATAAATGTTACTATTATTGAAACATCTACTACTTTATAACAACATTTATAAACTCTTCCGTTTAATATTCTTTATGAAAGTAAAAGAAAACAAATCAATATTTTTAGAATACTTGGGAGATACTTCTCAATTAAGAGTCCTTGACTTCTTGATAGACAATCATTTTTTTGACTTTCCTGTGACAGAAATAGCAAGAGGAAGCAATGTTAGCTATAACTCTCTTATGTCTTTTCTTCCTTCATGGATAGAAAAGAAAATCGTAACCAAGACAAGAAAAATAGGTAAATCCGACTACTATCAACTTAACATAAATCACTCTTTCATTAAAAACTTAATAAAACTGGATTGGAGCCTGACTAAAAAGTCTGTTTTATCAAATTTGAAAGAAGAAGAGTTGTTAATCTAATGATTTTAATTGATAATTTTAGCACAACAATAAACCATATAAACACCAGCCATATTGGTTTTCTATGGAGTTGATAAAAAAGCAGGATCTCGAGTTGGAAGCAAAACGCTTCTTCGAGGCGCATAAAAAAGAGATAGGCAAGTCCTTAAGAAGCAATGAAAAGGTAGTAAATCTTGAATTCGAGCCATTGTCTTTTTTCTCTCCAAATCTCTCTGATATGTTATTAGAAGCTCCAGAAGAAACTCTAGCTTTAATAGAAAATGCATTGGACGAAACAGGCCTTGTAAAAAATCCTCGAATAAGATTCAATAATCTTCCAGCATCAGTCCACATAAAAATAAGAGAAATGAGGGCCAAACATCTGGACCAGCTAATTTCAATCGAAGGTATTGTCAGGCAAGCGTCAGAAGTAAGACCTCAAGTTGTAAACGCAAGATTTGAATGCCCAACCTGTGGTGCAATTCTCTCAGTATTGCAAATAGACCGAAAGTTTCGTGAGCCATCGAGATGTTCATGCGGAAGAAAGGGACTCTTTAAACTCTTATCAAAAGAAATGGTTGACGCTCAAAGATTAATCATTGAAGAATCTCCTGATTCGTTAGAAGGCGGAGAGCAGCCTCGTAGAATGTCTGTCTTTCTAAAAGAAGACTTAGTCGATCCCAAAATGGAAGAAAGAACAACTCCTGGAAGCAGAGTAAAAATCCTTGGAGTATTAAAAGAAGTTCCTGTCCCAATTCAAACAGGAGCAATTTCAACAAGATTTGACCTCGCAGTAGAAGCAAATAATGCAATCCCAATGGAAGAAACATTCGATGACTTGCAAATAAGTGAAGAAGATGAAGAAGCAATAAAAAAACTTGCCCTTGATCCAAGGCTATTTGAAAAACTAGCTCAAAGCATTGTTCCAAGCGTTTATGGTTACAAAGAAGTAAAGGAAGCACTCTTATTGCAAATGTTTTCAGGAGTGAAAAAGAAAAAATCTGACGGTGGTTTTACACGCGGAGACATTCATGTCCTGCTTGTCGGAGATCCGGGTGTGGCAAAGTCAGTCACTTTAAAGTTCATGTCTAAAATAGCTCCAAAGGGGAGATACGTTTCAGGAAAAGCTTCCACTGGCGCAGGCCTCACTGCCGCAGTTGTAAAAGACGAGTTCCTTAAAGGATGGTCTTTGGAAGCAGGAGCAATGGTTCTCTCGAATAAGGGGATGGTTATGATAGATGAAATTGAGAAAATGGACGAACACGATAGGTCAACGATGCACGAAGCATTAGAACAGCAAACAGTTTCCATTTCAAAAGCGAATATTCAGGCAACTCTAAGGGCTGAAACCTCCGTCCTGGCAGCAGGAAACCCCAAGCTAGGAAGATTTGACCCATTAATTCCAATCCCGCAGCAAATTAATATCTCTCCAGCATTACTAACAAGATTCGACGTCATTTTCATCTTGAGAGATTTGCCAAACAAAGCGCAGGACACTGCAATCGCAACTCACGTTCTGGAAGAGCATCAGCAGGAAGTCCATAGAGATGTTCTAGATCCGAAATTCCTAAGAAAATATATTTCATACGCAAGAAAAAAAATGAAGCCAAAACTTTCAATGCAGGCAGTAGAAGAAATAAAGGATTTTTACATTTCATTAAGAAATAAAGCAACAACCTCCGGAGATCAAATAAAACCAATTCCAATTACAGCAAGGCAATTAGAAGCAATTATAAGACTTTCAGAAGCGTGCGCGAAAGCCCGTTTAAGTGAAGAAGTAACAATAGAAGACGCAAAGCGAGCCATCACTCTATTAAAGTATTCGTTAATGCAAGTCGGTTACGATCAGGAAACGCAATCCTTTGACATAGACCGCGTGACTACTGGAATTCCAAGTTCAAAGCGGGCAAAAATCATCTTGGTCAGAGAAACAATAACAAGGCTGGAATCCAGTCTAGGCAAGCTCATACCAATAGAAGAATTAGAAAAAGAATTAGAAGGAAAAGTCTCAAAAGATGAATTAGAAGAAGCAATAAATCAGCTGAACAGGATAGGCGACGTCTTCAGGCCTAAGCAGGGCTTTATTCAAAAATTATAAAATTAAGTAGAATTTGGATTAGCTAGCTCGCATTTATCAAAAATTTCTTTACCCTGATAATGCATTTTTCCAAAACCATCAGTTGCAATCTCTCTTTTGTCAATCTCTAAACGCTTTACTGATATAAAGGCATCAGACACAACTGTGCCAACATGTTCTGTGGGATTATCCTTAAATCGCGAAAATGATTTTTTAGATACAAACTGCAATATAATGGCCTCCCTCTTCAGATTGGCCTCTTTTTTCGAGGAATAAATTCCATGTTCCTTCTCCCAATGCCCATATTCTTGATAAAGCCCTATTGAGGGAGAATCATGCCTAATGTTGTGTCCGCTTTCTGTCACCTTGTAAAGCATTACCTTGACTCTTTCTTCCAATTCCACCGCCCAATTTATAGAAAGGACTTTTTATATTTTTATATATTCAGATATAGAATAATGTAACAATCCTTAAATAAACTCAAAGGCGAGTTAATTAATATGATATACAACAAACTAGTTAGGGATAAAATTCCTGAAATAATTAAAAGCAAAAAACAAACTCCTGTTGTACATATAGCAAATGAAAAGGAGTACAGAAGAAAATTAAGAGATAAACTAATAGAAGAAGTAAAAGAATTCCTGAAAGAAGAAAGCAAAGAGGAATTTGCTGATATAATTGAAGTTATTAATGCAATTGGCAATTTTAACAAATTTGATAAGGATGAAATAAGAAGTATAAGAATAAAGAAATTGCGGGAAAAAGGAGGGTTTGAAAAGAGGATTATCTTGAAAGAAGTAAAGCAATAAATTATGAAAGTGGACTTAGAAAATAGAGAAGTGTTTGCAAGGTTTAGCAGTCTATATGAAAAAGCAAGAGTAGGTTACCCGGAGCAGCTTATCGATGATATTCTAGATTTCTCTAAAATAAATAAAAAGGCAAGAGTTCTTGATGTTGGTTGTGGCACCGGGCAAGCAACGGCCTTGTTTGCTAACAGGGGCTTTGAAGTAGTGGGTCTGGACATCAGCGAGGAAATGATTAAAGTTGCAAATGAAAAGTTTTCCTCACATAAAAATATAAGTTTAAAGGCGGGCACTTTAGAAGACTTTGAGCATAACAAAAAATTTGACATTGTTGCCTCAGGCATGGCTTGGCATTGGATTAATCCGAAAACAAGATGTGAAAAAGCCCACAACCTTCTAAAAAGAAATGGCACTCTGGCTTTATTTTGGTCTTACCAAAACAAAGAAAAGTCTTCTTTTGTAAACGAAATTAATAATATAACAAACTCTTTTGGAAGCACAAATAAAGGCCCAACAGGCTCAAGTGTTAAAGAAATTTCGGAAGATGTTTTTATGGAGCTCATAAAAAGTAGGCTTTTTAGTGCTGTGGGTTCTAGAATCTACGAAGAAAATAAAGAACTGAGCAGACAAGCTTATGTTAATTTAGTCTTGTCTTATGGCTGGGCGCAGAGCCTGCCAGATGAAAAAAGAGGGGGGTTGGCAAAAGAACTGCTCACTGCTTGTAAAAAATACAAAGAGCCTTTAACAGTTCCATATAAATACCTGCTGATTTTAGGCAAAAGAAACTAAGCATTAAATACAACAACAATCATTATAAACCTTCAAGAACAAAAAACAAAATATGGAAAAGAGAATTAATGCAACAAACAAGATTGTTAAAATGTCAACCATTAGCAAGACTGATAATTGTTATGTTAATTATATCGGGGTGTTAAATTAGAAAATGGCTGACGAATTCAAAAGGCATATCGCATACAAACTAAGAATAGGGGACATTATGTCAGGCAGCATAATAATGGAAGGCGACAGGCTTAAGTTCATCCAAGTAAACGGTTATAATGTGGCCAGAGCGAATTTAATAGCCAATGTAACTGAAAAATACATTCAAGATGAAGAAAAAAAGTTTGCTTCTATAACTCTCGATGATGCATCTGGCCAGATAAAGGCGAAAACTTTTGGGGAAGACATTGAAAAGCTAAAACCTTTCGAGCAAGGCGACACAGTCATAGTCATAGGCCTTGTTAGACAATGGAATAACGAGATTTATCTTATCCCGGAAATAATAAAAAAAAGAGACGCATCCTATCTTTTATTAAGAAAGCTAGAGCTTGAAGCGGAAAAGCCAAAGCAAGTTGACAATAAAGAGCTCCTTGACCTAAAAGGAAAAATAATTGAGATAATCAAGCGCGAAGACGCCAACGGCGGCGCAGATACAAAAAAACTCGTTGAAGAGCTCCAGTCAAAGCAAGACTTAGTCAACCAAGAAATTAAAAAACTCCTGGAAGAAGGCGCAATCTACGAGCCTCGGCCTGGCAAAGTCAGATATCTCGGATAAAAATGAAAGCAAAACCTTACATAGGAATAACAGGACCAACAACCGTAGGAGAAGTTAACTCCATAAACAGAGAATTTGCAAGTGCTGGATATTCGATGCATTCCAGACACATCCCAATGATTGGCTTTCTTGTGTCTCTCAAAACTTTAGGCGGACAACCTACGCAAAATAGAAGATATCCAAGAATAACAGATTTAAGAAATCTAGTTAAATCAACAGATGGGAAATCCTTTACGACAATACATTATAACTCTAACGACCAAACAACTTTAGCAAAACAATTAGAAGAAATATTTTACGAATTGTATCCTGACAATCTCTGCAGAGCGGTGCAACTTAATATTGTCTATCCAAATAAAGAGGAAATAGAAAAAGCAAAAAGAGAAATGCCAGATTTAAAGATAATTTTTCAGGCATCTCATCGCATAATCGAAGGAAAAGCTCCAAATGAAGTAGCAGAAAATATAAGACGATATGGCTCTCTGATAGATTATGTCTTAATAGACCCTTCTGGGG
Organism: Candidatus Woesearchaeota archaeon; assembly: GCA_964372675.1. Lineage (GTDB taxonomy): Archaea > Nanobdellota > Nanobdellia > Pacearchaeales > GW2011-AR1 > SICU01. The sequence continues at coordinate 11,951 of CAYJRP010000013.1, forward strand.
GAAAAGGTAGGGAATTTGACATAGAACCTTCAGTAAATCTCTATGAAGAATTAAGGAGCGTTCTTCCCAAAGTAACAATAGGTCTAGCTGGTGGATTTACGGGAGATAATGTGGCAACGAGAGCAAGAGATTTAATAGCTAAAATAGGAAACTCGGATTTTTCTATAGATGCAGAAGGCGGATTAAGAGATAAAGTAACCGATGCTTATGGAGATGACCTTTTTAACAGAAGCAAAGTGGGCAGATATATTAAAGCAGCAGCATCAGTCTTGTCTTAAATTTAGATTAATTATCTCTTCCTAAAAAAATCCATTAGCGCCTTGCTTATTTATCCTCAAAGCAATCCACACAAGCAGTACAAAAGCCAGCAGCAGTAAAATAAATCTTCCAATGTTCCCAAGATTCTCCCAATTAGAAATTGTCCCATATATTATCGCGCCAATTCCAGAGGCCATTAATGCAGAGCCAACAGGCTCGACACTCAACACCAAGTATCCAACCAACAAAACAATAATTCCAGCAATCAAGGCAATTATGAAAACTACTTTGTTATATTCTTTAAGCACGTCATTATACTCTTTGTTGCAATAATCGCATTCTTTTACGCTTGTGTAACACCCAACATTGTCATATTCATAAATTGGTTGTCCCTCTCCAGCATAACATGCGTTTTCAGCGTCTCTTAACTGGGGTGTAAAGGTGCAATTACTTGCATAAGCAGGAATAGGCTTGTCAGGATAATAACCAGTAGTTCTGCCAGGAGTGCAAAAATCATTATATTCGGGGTGATCATAAAAAGCTCTAATTCCATTATGCAAAAGAAACATAAATACAATGAATATCCCAATCCCCAAAACAATGTTCTTGAATTTCATAACAATTAAATATAAAAGTAATTTATAAACCTTCGGAAAACTTCAAATACAACAATCCAAAACCCTTAAAAACCGCCTAAATAAGTAATAATCATGACTGATGAATATGAACAATTGTTAAAGCAGGCATACAGCAAAATCAAAGTAGTCGGCGTTAGCTCGGAAAGATTTGAAGTTCCTAAAGTCCGGGGCCAAGTCGCTGGAAAAAACACAGTAATCACAAACATCCAGGAAATTGCGTCATACATAAGAAGACCAATAGAACATCTTGTAAAATTCCTGCAAAAAGAGCTTGCTGTTGCAGGCACATTGGAAAAAAACGCCTTGGTTCTAAAAACAAAACTTAACTCAGCAAAAGTAAATGAAAAGATAGAGCTGTATGTTAAAGAGTTCGTTTTGTGCCACGAATGCAAAAAGCCAGACACTGAAATAATCTCCGAAAAAGGAATTAAGTTTAAACATTGTTTGGCTTGCGGCGCAAAAACCCCAATAAAAAGCAAGATTTAGACGAATAACTGCCTTCTAGTTAACAAAGATGGCCCGGGATATTGTAATGCCAAACCTCGTAGGAACCATTGTCCCATCATAAAATTTATTACTTAATAACAAACAAGGTGCTGTAACCTTATCGTCATCTGGAAGAAAAATAAGATAATATGCCATTTCATTGACTTTGAAACCTTTGTTTGTCAATAATTAAAATATCGAATGTAAAATAACTCTTATTAAGCAAAATTATTGTTATAACATCCTCGCCTCTTGAATTGTCTAAATAATAAAAGTGACGTTTAGTATACAATATCAACAAACAAAAACATTTATAATGGGTAAAATCCAGGGTTAGTAAAGGAGGCCGATATAA
>CAYJRP010000014.1:0-13405 GCA_964372675.1 Candidatus Woesearchaeota archaeon
TTCAAAACCCATGTATGCATTAGGAATATGTATTTTAAATAGGTGTTGTTTTCAATCAAAAATGTTTATAAAACTATGACGTTATAACAAGGCATGAAAAAGAGAGTGTTTTTGATTATATCTGTTTTGGTTATTATGCTTTCTTTTTTGGCATATGCTGGGGTTTTTCAGGACGCGACGCAGGTGAATTTTAATTTAGGAAGCTACTTTAACACTTTTTATAACTCTACGGTTGGGGCTGTCCAGCTTAATATTTCCCAGAACTTTTTGAATGGAGGTTATACGTCTAGGATATTTAATCCGGGAGGCAATGCTACATGGGTAAACTTCTCTTGGATGCAGGAAGTCTGCTATAGGTGTCAGCTGCCGTCTAACCAGCAGACTGAAAGTGGAGATTTTTTGAGGTCGGCTAATATGGGCAAGAATGTATTGCTTTTGCGTTTAAATGAGAATGCTGGCGCAACTGCCTTTGCCGATAATTCTGGGAATGGAAATAATGGGACATGCAATTCTGGCGCTGGAAATTGCCCTACTACAGGGGTTGCTGGAAAATTCAGCGCTGCTGCAGATTTCGAATCTACCGGAGCCGATGATTTTTTAAATTTTAGCAATCCTAATTCACTTAATAATTTTGGAAATGCTATTTCTATGGAAGCATGGATTAAGCCTGAGTCTATTTCCGGGGAGCCCACAATTATTGATAAGGATTTTGCTTCGCAGTTTTCTTTTTTTATAGACACTCCTACAAATAAATTGGCTGGATATATTGTTAATAGTTCGGGGAGCCAGAACTTATTGGGAAATTTTGTATTTAGTGTAAATAATTGGTATCATGTTGCCATGGTTTATAATGGAAGCGATATAAGGCTTTATACTAATGGAGTTTTAGATGGCACTCCTGTAAATCAGACGGGAAATATTGCCGTCTCTGGCAAAAACCTGTTGGTAGGGGCTGGATGGAGTGGCGCTTCGATAACTTTTCCATTCGATGGCTTAATTGACGAAGTCGCAATTTACAATAGGTCTTTAAGCGAGCAGGAGATACGCGACCATTATTTGCGAGGAGTTTTGGATTTGAATTTGAGTGCCAGAGTATGCGAAGATGCTGCATGCGCAGGAAATAGTTTTGTTGCTATTACCGGGAATTCTCCCCAAACTTTGTCTTTGGCTTCCAACCAGTATTTCCAGTATAAGTTTAATTTCACTACAGAGAATACAACTGCTGGCCCTATGCTTTACAATACGACTATTTCTTATAATTTTACAGATAATGTTCCTCCAAGTTTTTCTGGATTTATTGAGAACCCTATTAATGGAACATCTTACGCTTCCGGGGCAACTTATAGGTTTAATGCAACAATTACCGCGATTGAGGGGGGAAGAGCAGGAATTGAATTTGCCGGAGTGAATTATAGCGTTACAAATGCTTCTGACTTATTTACATTTACAAGAACTAACTTGAATGCAGGAGTTTATCCTTATTATTGGTGGGCGAATGATACTGTTGGGAATTATAACACCGGCGGATTGAGAAGCTATACTGTTTCTCGCGCGGTAAGCGAGCTTAATTTGACTTTAAATGGAACAGAAGGAAACAGGACCATTTTTATCGGCCAGTCTCTTTTGCTGAATGGGACACTTTATCGCGGGGATACTGGAAATTTGCTTAGATTATACAATAATGGAAATTTGATTGGCCAAAATGCTGTCGAGGTTAGCAACCTGACACAGTTTAATAGCCTTGGCACTTTTAATATTACTGTTTTGTATTTGCAAAGCCAGAATTACAGCAGCGGTTTTAAGACTTATTTTGTAAATGTGCTTCCTCTTATAGATAATGAATATCCTACGTTCTCAAATCTTGGAGAGAATCCAGCAAATGGAACATCTTACGCTTTCGGGGCAACTTATCAATTTAATACTACAATTATCTCAACTAATGGGAGTGTAGGGTTTACATTCAATGGCATTAATTACAGCTCAAGCAGCGCGGGGAATAGCTATGTGACAAATGTTACCAATTTAGGTTCAGGCACTTATCCATATTACTGGTTTGCTTACAGCAACGGGACCAATCACTATCTTAATGTTTCTTCTGTCCGCTTTTATACTGTTACTGCTGCCAGTCCCAATTTGGTTTTGAAATTGAACGATACTCAGGGAGATATTTCATTTTTAGTGGGTGGACAAGTAAATGCTTCTGCATTTTCATCTACTAACTATGTTGAATTGTATCGCGATGGTACAAATGTAAGCACTCAAAATAACCAATATGTTTCTCTTGGCGTTGGATATTACAATTATACTGCAATTGCCTACACAAACCAGAATTATTCTGGCGCAATTACAAGCAGGTTTTTGAACGTCACAATTGCTTCAGGCAGCGTGACTTTGCTGTTAAATGGAAACGCTGGGAATTTGAGTGCACCTTACCCTCAAGAGACTAACGTTAGCGCTAGTACTCCTTATGGAAATGTGAGTATTTATAGAAATGGCGCATATATTAACGCTGAAAATGGTTTAAATGTCACAAGAGGAGTAGAATTTTATAACATCACTGCAATTTCAACCGGAGATGCAAATCATTCTTCCGCCTCTGCGACTTATTATTTGAATATTACTAAAGCTGGTTCTTCAATATTTTTGTACTTAAATAATTCAAGAAGCAATACAACAATAAATAATGGAAGCTCCTTAGAGATTAACTCAACTTTACAGACGGGAAGTGGAAACTTAGAGGTTTACGTTGATAATTCTTTAATCTATCTTGGGCAAAGTCCAAGCTATAATTTAACTTCATTTAATAGCAATGTTCTATTTAATGTAACTGCTCTTTACAAAGGAAATCAAAATTATTCTTCTAGCTTTGAAACATGGTTTGTTAACGTCACTTCGCCCCCAGGAGGAGTCAATGCAAGTCCTGTTGCGCATTGGAATTACACAATTGTTAATAATAGTGTGAAAATTCCTGTCTATGGCGATAATTTTTTCATACAAGCTAATATTTCTGACCCTGAAAATGATACTTTAACTGTTAATTTCACTATTACCGCGCCAAATGGGACAAATGTTGTAAATAATGTTTTGGGAGCTTATTATTCTGTCGGCAATTACAGGATTTGGAATTCTACTGCTTATAATGTAAATGATTATGGGTATTGGAATTGGTCTTATGTCGCCAGCGACGGTGTAAATAGTTTGCAGCAGGGCGGCAGCTTCAGGGTTTTGAGTGATTTGGCGCTGTTCCCTGATGAGTATATTGTTTCTTCTGATCCGAAGAACCAGACATTGATATGGAACCTATCCACGTACCATAATTCTTTGGAGAATTATAACTTTATTTTTAATTATACTTTGAATTCCACATTCTTTACACTTAGCTTTACGAATAATAGCGTCGGCTTAAACTCTGGTGTTTATAACAGCAGCAATTTGTTTAAGAATCAGGTTGTTATTAGTGTTGACGGCTCTGTTGCTGAGGGGGTTATTTATTATGGAAATATAACTGCGCAGAGAACTTTAGATGGCAAGAATTATACTGTTCCCTTGAAAATTGGAATAAATCCCCCAAGTGGAGATCCTGACGCTTTTAACAATAACACTTTAGCATTATGTACAAAAGAAGGGAATTGCAATATTAACATTCAAATGGAAAATGATGAGACAAAGACATTTACTTGGGTAATAAACAATAGTGGGAACTTTTCATTAACCAGCTGCAGACCCTCTGTTTCTGGGTTTGATATAACTAATTTTGGCAGCTTCTCTTCCAATAATTTCAACTTGGGGATTGGGGAAGCAACAGGGCTTAGCCTGACAATCTCCCAGCCATCTATTAATTCTTATTACGGGAAGCTTGAGCTAGAGTGCACGGCAACTGTACTTGGATTTAATAATTCTTTAGGAGCAGAAAGCGACAATGCCCCTAGTTTGCAGCTGATAATTATTGCTGACTCCGGGCAAGGAACTACGGGAGGCACGACTGGACCTCCTGGTCCTAATGGGGGCAGTGGGGGTGGAAGCTTCGGAGGAGGTATAGTTTTGCAAAGGGCGGACTTGGCATTATCTATACTAGAAACTTTGTCTCTTGGCCGCGGAGATGGAGAAATTATTTCTTTTGAAGCAAAGAATACTGGAAATAAGTTTTTGAATAGGTGCAGGGTTGGTATTGGAGGAGAAATTGCTGAATGGATTTCAAACAGGCAATCGGAATCAATTGCCCCAGGACAGAGAGTAGAATACTTTTTGGAGGTGAATACTCCTTTAGATGCACGGCCAGGAACGTATTCTGCGGAAATAAGTGTATTTTGCGATGAAATCAGCAAAATAATTCCATTAAATGTAGATGTGGTTGTTGGAGAATTTGACCTCAATATTTTGAGCTCGGTTAGGGCTGGAACTGATTTAGCAGTTACTTATGCTATTGAAGATTTCTCTGGAATAGACACAAATTATGAAGTAAAATATTCTTTTGCTAGAGGAGAAGTGATTTTGGTTGATGGAACTGATTCTGTTTTCGGACGGGCAAATCAGCGAGAGGTTTATACTCTTGAATTTGAGCTTCCTAAAAATTCTGTCGGCCAGTTCAAGATTATTTTGGATGCGAGTAATGGAGACACCAACAATAGAGCAGAGAGCAATGTTGTTTTAAACTCTAGAGGAATCGCGGGATTTGCAATTTCAGATCAAAACTTGAGAGCATTGGGGTGGTTTGGCACAGTTATTCTTGTGCTGGCAGCACTTTATTTTGTTTCCAGATTCTTAAGAAAGCACTACAAGAATACAGAGCTGCAAGAAGGAAGATCCCTCATTAATGTTGACTTAAGCAATTAGATAAAGTAAAATCTTTTATATAACAACGCTTGTTGGTGGAAGAATTCAATCTTCATACCATTGAAATTCCCAAATATTTCTGCATTTGCTAATTCTATATAATGTTCTAATATCTTATTATGGGTGTTTCACCAAGTCCGGGAATGTTTGATGGTGTTTGCAAATTAGATAGCTTTAAAAACAATTTTAGACGTTTTTACTTTATGCTCTCGTAGCTCAGCCTGGATAGAGCGCTTGCCTTCTAAGTAAAGAATGCAGATAGCAAGGGGTCGCCGGTTCAAATCCGGTCGGGAGCGTTTGTATTTCTTTAAAATGGGTCTGGTTCATATCGATATTTATTTTTCTTTTTTGATTGCTTTTTTGGGAACACTTGCAATGAATATGTATAATATGTTTTTCCTAACATCTGCTGGAATAGCAGAGGATTTTCTACGGGCGTCTGCTTGACATGGTTTCTTCGAACTAATGACTGCAGGACTGCTTCCAGATTGCCCCCGTTCAAATCTAATTCTCGAAATATGTGCGATCCTAAGCCTTTATCTGGACGGATAACTGCCTTTTCTAAATCCTCATATGCTATGCTCTTTTTTGTTTCTGTGGTATAACCATGCCTTTTTAAGAAATTGATAATTGCCTCTTCTGGCTTTGTTCTTTCATATATGCTTAGCATTTTACTTGAAGGAATGTTTAAATAACGATTGTTTTTAAGTTCTATTATACTCATGCGCGGATGGAAAAAAGCAAAGCTTTTTAGTATCCTCGCGTTCATGCTATTCACGCGCGGATGGCGAAGTGGTTAACGCGTTCGGCTGCAGCCCGAATATGCGCAGGTTCAATTCCTGCTCCGCGCTTTTATTTACATAGCCAGATAAGTATTTTAAGCCATAATTACTTTTATGATTATGAAATTTATTTTAATTAAGACAAGAACTTATCTTGTTGGGGCTCTGGTTTTCTTAGCGCTTTTCTCTTTTCTTATAGCAAAATATGTCGCACCTTATTCATCAACTTCTTATTCTATTCAAGAGCTTAAAGGCAGAATAACAGGTCTCCCGATAATCAATAATGATTCTATTCGCGCAAATGTTTTCATTGCAGTTGCCGCCGCTGTCCTTGGAATCTCCATAGTTTATTTATTTTTAAGAGTTGTTAGCTGGTTTTTGTTTGTTGCTAAAGAATGATTTGTTATTGTAGTGCCTAATTGTTTTCTGGAGTTGCAGGTAGTACCTAAATATACGATAGATTTAAAATCCTTAGGCACTACATAGTTATATGATTATAAAACAAATATGTTGGCCGGGGATTTTTGACAGAATAGTTAATGGGAAGAAGAATTCCGCTGTTTATGTTGGTGACGCCAAATTGAAAGTCGGGGATTTTATTCTATTCGAAGAGTCTCATCACGAAAGCGGAAAACTAACGGGGAGGAAAGCAAAGAAAAAAATAACTCGGGTTTCTAAGAGCACAGACAATCATTTGTATTGGAGCGAGGAAGACAAGAGACACGGATTTACGATACTGTTTTTTGAATAAACTTAAGCTATGAAAGCACTATCTTTAAAACAACCCTATGCAGAACTTGTCGTAAGTGGGCGCAAGAGCATAGAGTTACGAAAATGGAATACTAAATTTCGGGGAGAATTTTTTATTCATGCTTCAAAAACTCCCGACGCTGAATCTATGAGACTTTTTGGCTTTGAAAAATTGCCTCTTGGGGGGATTGTTGGAAAAGCTGCTATAATTAATGTTAAACATTATAAAAACAAAGATGAATTCTCACAGGACGCAAGACTTCATCTTGCTTCATCTACATGGGGAGATTATGGGTTTGTGCTCAGGAAGGCTATACGAGTTCCATTTAAGCCATGCAAAGGAAAGTTAAATTTCTGGGATTTTGACGAGGAGAGCTAAGATGTATGTTACAAAAAAGAAAATCGGGAAATATGAATACTACTATTTGCGTAAGAGCGAGCGCAGAAATGACAAAGTTGTTTCTGTGAATGTTGCTTATCTTGGGAAGGACAAGGCTGAAGCTGAAGCTAAGGCGCAGGAAATTATTTCTAAATTAAGTGATAAAAAAATGGAAAGAATTAATAAACCTAAAATTGAAGATTGGAAGATGAACCCAAAAGAAAAAGCAATTGATAATTCTGATAAATCTAAGCAAAAGGATAACGAGAAAGAAAAAGAATTTGTTAGCTTTGTGCAGGAAGCCGGGCTTATTTGGGGGCCTGAGCCCGAGATTTACGGCGGGATGGCAGGGTTTTACACTTACGGGCCGCTTGGCAAACTGCTTAAAAACAAAGTTGAAAATTCTGTTCGCAGGATTTTTAATTCTCATGGCCTTCGGGAATTGGAAGGACCTACTGTAATGCCTGATGTTGTTTGGAAAGCTTCGGGACATTTGGGAATATTTTCTGATAGAATTGTAAAATGCAAAAAATGCAAGTCTGTCTTCAGGGCTGACAAATTAATTGAGGAGAAGTTTGATGTTTCAGCTGATAGTTTCTCTGATGAGAAAATACTACGGTTTATTGAAGAAAAAGGGATTACTTGCCCGAGCTGCGGGGGACGTTTTGAGAATAACATTGAGAAGCAGAGTCTAATGATGAAGACGAAAGTTGCCGGGCAGGATGCTTCTCTGCGTCCGGAAACAGCCACTGTGACTTATTTGCCATTTTTGCGAGCGTTAAATTATTTTAGGAAGAAAATTCCTTTCGGGGTTTATCAGATTGGAAAGGCTTATAGAAATGAAATATCACCAAGGCAAAGCGTTTTGCGCGGGCGGGAGTTTACGCAAGCAGAGGGGCAATTATTTGTTGACCCTTTGCAAAAGAATAGTTGGGATAAATTTGCCGAGGTGAAAGGTGAAAAATTGCCTTTGTGGAATTGGGAGCTTCAGAAAGATGGGTTCTGGGATGGAAGCGATGGGATTAGTTTGGCACATGCTATTGATAAAAAGATGATAAAGAGCCAAGCGTATGCTTGGTGTTTATGGCTTGCTTATACACAATTTAGAAATTTTGGAATACCTGTTGAGAGAATAAGAGTAAGACAGCATTGGCCTGATGAGAAGGCGTTTTACGCTGATGATGCTTGGGATATTGAGATTAATACAAATAATTATGGATGGGTTGAGGTTTGCGGAGTTCATGACAGAACAGATTATGACTTGAAGCAGCACTCAAAAGAGAGTGGCGTTGCTCTTGAGGCCATTAGAGAAAATGGTTCTCGCTTCGTGCCGCATATTCTTGAGATAGCATTTGGCACTGATAGGCCGACTTATGTTTTGATGGATTTGTTTTACGAGAAGAAGACGGAAGGCGAGGGTAAAACTACTTTCAAAGTTCCTTATAATATGGCTCCTATTGATGTAAGCATCTTTCCTTTAATGAAGAAACCTGAACTAACTAAAGTTGCTAGAGAGATAAAGGAAGATTTGGAAAAAGAATTTGTTATTGATTATGACGAGTCTGGCTCGATTGGAAAAAGATATTTGAGAGCTGCTATGGCTGGAACTCCGTTTGCTATTACGATTGATTTTGATTCTTTGACTGGTAAAGATGTGACAATTAGGGATAGAGATTCAGAAAAACAGATTAGGGTAAAAATTGCTGATCTGCACGAGAGATTGAGGAAACTATTAAGCGGGGAAGAGAGGATTTAATCTTCTGGATTGAAGACTTTCAGGCCTTCTTTTTCAGCTGCAGCATTTAATAATTTATCAGAGCAAATGAATGTTTTCACTTTAGGAAGAGTGGTAAGCGCTGTATGCAAATGAATTGCATCGTTTATGGAAACATGGTGTTTTGTAATAAATTCTGTGCTGAATAATATGGTAAATGCATCAATTTTTCTTAAGACCATACTTCCTAATTCGATTAGCGAACTTACATCTAATAAGAAGTTATTAATGAGCTTTTGCGATTCTGCCTGCGTGATAATTTTCAGTCTTACCCATCTATCAAAAACAGAGATAGTCTCCCCAATCATGAATATAGAAGTTATTAATTTAAGATGGTTTAATTTGGCTTTTTGAATTATTTCATAGATTTTATCAACGCCCTTTTCTGAATCGGGATTTCCATAATACTTTACGAACGCTGAAGTGTCTATATAATTCATGCTTCATCGCGCAGCGCCCTAACTGACTCTGAAAGGCTCTTGCCTGACTTTTTCGCAGCCTTTTTTGTTATTCTCCTTATTTCTTCCAACGAAGAGGCTCCTATTCCATACTTATATGCTAGCTGCCTTATGGCATCTCTTACCACTTCTGACTGGGACTTGTACATGCCCTTTCTTACAAGCAGAGCTGTTATTTTTTTTATATTTTCTGTCACGTCTGCTGTTAGAGTTACCATGATAGCCAGATAACAGCCGGCTATTATATAAGCCTTTCGGTTCCTTGGATTAAAATTAGGGGATTTCTATTAAAATTGAGAAGACTGTTTTCTGGGCATAAGAAGATTTAGTTTATTAATCTATAAATCTTTTGTATTCAATGAACTGGCCATTATTCTTTGCTTTTTTGTCTCCTGCCTTATTTGGATTTATGAATGTTTTTGACACTTTTATTGTTAAGCGGAGAGTGAAGCATGTTCTTGGATTTGCAGTAGTAAGTGGGGTTACCAATATTTTGTTGGGAATTCTTTTAGCATTATTTTTGGATTGGAGCACTTACTCTTTTTCTGATTTTGGATTTTCAATATTGGCTGGATTAGTCATAGGAATTCAACTATGCTTTTATTATATTATGCTCTCGAAACACGATGTTTCTCATGCTATCGGATTGGTTTATGTTTATCCTATACTTGTTGCATTGCTTTCATTTATTTTTCTCAATGAAAAACTCTCTTTAATTGGGTATCTTGGAGCTATTATTACATTAACGGGCGTCTTGTTAATGAATTTAAGAATAAGCAAGTTGAAGATAAGTCTTGCATTTTGGTCTCTTGGTGCTGTAGCTGTTGGGTCTGCTTTAAATGAATTTTTTATAAAAATTGCTAGTTTTCAGATTGGAGCCTGGCATGGAACAGCTATTAATAGTATTATAATGGGCTTAGTAGTTATCCCGCTGCTTTTGAAAAAGAACATTAAAATAGGGTTTAGAAAAGAGTTTAAGAATATTAAATGGACATTTATAAGTGAAACATTAACAATTGGGGCAATAGTCGCTCTTTATTTTGCAATGACTGGATTGCCAGCCACAATTGTTTCGGTTATTAGCGTTACACAACCATTGTTTGTCTTGGGATTTGAGTGGCTTGCCTTTATTACAGGAATAAGGATTGTTAAGGACATGGTTTGGAGACATAAGCTGCTTTCAATTTTGCTAATAGTTATAGGCATTGCTATTCTTTATTTGACTGAGATTGTGTAATTTCTAAAGATTTATAAGTCTGGATTGAGTTTTTAATAAGATGGGGATGACGGATATTGTATTTTGGCCCTTTGTGGCTGCCTTTGCGGGCGCAATGATAATCTTCATAATTGTATTCCTTATCTTGTGGATTTGGATGATTGTTGACTGCGCCAAGAGGAAGTTCCCAAACAGCGCTGAAAAAGTTGTATGGCTTTTAGTTTTGATATTTTTTACATGGATAGGATTTATTATTTATTTTATTGTTATAAGAATGTATAATCCTAAAGGCATTTTTAAGAACTAGCCCGCCATAATTAATCTTAAAAAATATTATTTTGTTGTTTTTATATGAGTTATGAAATAGTATTTAAGCAGGCAGATATGGCTCACACAGTCTATGGTAGAATGTGAGAGCATTATAGACATAGCGGAAATGGCACGGCTACGGGCTCTGTTAAATGCAAGCATTCCTCTGTTTTTCTGGAACATGATTCTATGCTATTGGACCTTGAAGAATTGCTTGTAAAAATTCAAGCTTCTGCCCGCAATAAAAGGCATGAAGTTAAGAGGTTAGAGAGTTTTTAATAATTGCCAATATTTATAACTTCATTTAGATTAATTATTCTATAAAAAAGAGTAAAAATGGGAAAGACAATAGGGCTTATATCCCTTAAGGGAGGTGTTGGAAAGACTACAATTAGCGCAGCTCTTGCTGTTCATCTTGCTAACGAGTTTGGAAAGAAAGTTTTACTGGTAGACACTAATTATTCCGCGCCTAATTTAGGAATTCATATGAATGTAATTTCGCCAAAGGGAAGCATTCATGAAGTGCTTGACAGGCATAAGATGAGTTCTGCAATTAACACACAGTACGGAGTTGATGTTGTTCCTGGAAACTTTATGTATGATAAAGATGTTAATCCTTTAAAATTGAGAAATAAGCTTATGGAACTGAAGAAGCATTATGATTTTATTGTTTTGGATTCTTCGCCAAATGTGAATGAGGAGATGATGTCTACGATTATCGCTTCAGATAATTTATTTTTAGTCAGCACTCCAGATTATCCAACTTTAAGCTGTTCAATGAAAGCTGTTAAAATTGCCAGACAGGCTGATAAAAGGATAACCGGAATTATTCTCAATAAAGTCAAGGGCAAGTACGAAGTGGATTTGGAAGAAATGCAGGAAGTTACAGGGGTTCCTGTTGTTGCCAAGATAAAGCACGATGAGGTTAATGACTTAGCTTTATACGAAAGAATTCCTGCCCCTTTGTTTGCCAAACGCAGCGCGTTTACCAAAGAGATTGATAAATTGTGTATGGCACTTACTGGAGAGAAAGAAAGGAAATCCTGGCTCACTGGTTTTATTGGCAAGGATTATAGAAAGGAAAGAGTAAATCGAGTTGTTTTGCGAGAAGATTTCTATAGAAGTATGTTCAGGTAAGGTTTAATGCTTCAAGAGATTGTTCGTAAACATTAGGCAAAAAACTGCTTTTTTCATTTAAGATTTCTTCTTTAGAGAACCACCTTAGTTTTTCTTGCTCATCTGTTTCTTCTTTTTCTTTGCTCCAAGATGTACATTTTCCAAAGAAAATAAAGTTCATGTGCATATTATGATGCGGAATTTCTTCTATTTGTACTATATGACTTTTTAGTATTCTGTTTTTTCCTAGTGTTTTTGCATTATGTGGAGATATAAATTCGAAATCAAAACCTGTTTCTTTCGCTACTTCTCTTTTTATGGCTTCTTCTGGCGTTTCACCCGGGTCAATATGGCCCCCTACTGGAATCCAAGTTTGAAGATTTTTATTCCAGGTTAAGAGGACCTTTTCATCATTATTTACAAGGTAAACTGTCGCAACCCAACATTTGTCTTTCCAGTTTATGCTCCCCATCAAGCCATTAAATGATAACGCTTAAATAACTTATTGGTGTTTGATTGGTATGGCCGGCAAAAGTGATAAGAATTGTGTTTTTTGCAAGATTGCTCTTGGGAAAATGAAAAGCAACAAAATAGCTGAGAGTGATAACTTCTTTGCGATTTATGATGTAAGACCTCGGGTAAAAGGGCATGCACTTGTTATTTCTAAAAAACATTTTACTACCTTGCTTGACATACCCAATAAATTGGGAAATGAAATGTTGGAGTTTACAAAAAAAGTTGCTGGCAAGCTAATGGATGAGAAGTACGGAGATGGGTTTAATATTATAATGAACAATTTGGATGTGGCTGGACAAATAGTTATGCATGCACATTTGCATATTTTACCTAGGAAAGAAGGCGACGGCATAAGAGCTATTTTCCCATAAAAGAAGGTTATAAAACAAAATGGCTGCGGAGAGAATTGAACTCCCGACCTCGTCCGCATGAAAGACGCGCTCTAAACCAACTGAGCTACGCAGCCGATGAAATAAATGTGGAAGGAGCTTTTTTAAACATTCCTTGCCATAGTTTTTTATGGCATTCACTTTGATTACAGACATTGGGCAGCTCGGTTTATGGATTCAAGGAGTTGGGTTGGTTGTGGTTTTATGGATAATTTTTCAGGCGATTACTTTGTTTTTCAATAGAAAAAGACGATTGTTGTTGGCGTCTATTAGTGAACGGCTGCAGAGAGTTGAGAGTAAGATTGACAAACTTACAAAAAAGAAGTAACTAAGAGTTAAGGGGATTTTTTTCCAAGTGAATTTCGATTGTAGACACTTTTATTGTTAATTCCGGGCCTTTTTGGTATTCTTCAGTGCTTGTTTCTATTTTGGCTACTTTCAAGTTGAAGGAGGGGTTTCTCTTTGATAATTCTGCTATGTCTACGGCTTTCGAGATAAATTTACCTCGAGCCTTTAAAATGATTGAAGAATCTATTTCTTTTTTTAATTGAAGATTAATGCTATTAAGGTAGTTTTTTATCGGTTTGCTTCCGATGAAGATTGAGTTATCTTGCGATTTGGGATGTTGCGGTTGTTGTGGCTCTGGCTGCATTGTCGCTCTTTTGTTTTTGTATCCTTGCTATATACCCGGCAATTTTATTCCTTATTTTTTTGCTGGGCATAGTATGGCCAAGGATTTTCTTGTCGTCATTAAAGTTTTCACTAAATGGCAAATCCTGCTTTAATAACTCAAAGGTTGCCCTTTTTACCATTAGCTGTTTTATTCTTCCCATTGCCTTAGCTGTTTATTTGCGTTTAAAAAGATTTGGGTTCACAATTTAAC
>CAYJRP010000015.1:0-13397 GCA_964372675.1 Candidatus Woesearchaeota archaeon
AACAAACTTGTTTTTGACTGCCATCAAAATTCCTTGAATTTTGAGGTTGGGATGCTCCCGCTAAAAAGCATTATTATGGATAACTATGCAGGCTGAATAAAGTTATAGTTGTTAATTTTTAGTCTCAAAAACTAGCTTTTCCAGCTCGCTTAAAGTTATCACATCAGTAATAACCTTACCATCGTCTATGATAATTGCAGGAAACTTCCCGACATTGTTTGATTTGGCGGCTAGTTCAACAGAGCTCAATCCAGTGTCAACAGCAATTGGAATTAGTATAATTTCATCAGTATGGGCCTCTTTCAAATCAGTCAGCAAACGAGAGTAAAAGAACTGCTGTGACTGAACATCAACATCCTCGCTTAAATAACTATACAAGTAAACTACAACGTGAAAGTCATCTTTGCATCTATCCTTCAGCTCTCTTGCTTCTATCCAAAGAAGAGTCCTTAAAATGTCATACCTTCTATGAAGCGCAGTCAAATCGTTCAGTCTTCCAGGCGAATCCTTCTCTTCCAGCTGTCTGGCTTCCTCGTAAATTTTGTCAGCAAATCCAAAAAGGCTGTCTTTTGCATCGCTGCAGCTAACATCAACTCCCTGAATAAGTCTTCCCTTAACCTGTTCGTCCAGAATGTTTATTTCTGAATTAACAAGGGCAGTGAATATATCATCAGATTGCCTTATTTCAAAAAAGTATCCTGTAATTAAGCCCAATGCAAAAACAATTATAGTAAACACTAAAGCCTGCCAAAAAGCGTGCTTGCTCCTGTTTTCAGTTACCATGAATATTTTCCTCTAATCAATTTGTATAGCCCGGTTACCATAATGAATGGATAAATGGACAAGTAAACCAGCATATAGAGCAGAATATTTAAAATGTTCTTAATGCCTGAGCGTTTTTCCTGCATTATTCCCAAGCCAACAAGAGTGAAAAAAAGCCCAATAAAAAATAAAGCAATACCAAAAAAGTTAAGCACTGTTGTATTAAATGTTAAATCTTGCAGCCTGAAAATAGTGGAACCCGCATAAATAGAATATTTAGCTGAGAGATATTTCACAGCAATTCTTTTAATAACTAAGTAAGTGAATAAGCCTAAGCCAAACAATCCAAGGAACAAGGAAAAGCTAAAAAATGGAATAATAAAAGTGCCAAGCATTCCATTTTTTAGAACTGTTCTTCTGTATTTTATTATACACTGCGTCCCCCCGATATTCCATCTGACCCTCTGCCTCCACCAATGCCTAAATTTTGTCGGAGTCTCACTGTGCACTTTGGCGGCAAGGCACATCCTGGCTTTGTAGCCATATGCCCGAAGACGCCAGACAATTTCAATGTCTTGAGTCAAGTTTTTTGTGTCAAACAAGCCCACTTCAAACAAAGCCTTTTTTTTGTACAAAGCAAATGGCCCGGGAGTTACATAAACAGCATCAACCATGTCCAGCAGCTTGCGAGACCAAGCAATTATCTTATATTCTATTTTCTGTAGTCTCTGTATAAACTTCCTTGGTTCATTAGCAAGCACGGCGCAAGTAACAGCAGCAGTCATTTTTTCAGTCTGCAAAAATCCAATCATCTTAATCAATGCGTCTTTTTCAGGAGCGGAATCATCATCAGTAACAGCAACATAATCGTATTTGGCAGCCTTAACGCCTATATTGGTTGGCCCAGCAGCGCCTCCAGAGTTTACTTTATTTACAATGAGTCTCACGTTAGGATATTTCTCAACATACTTTCTAACAATTTCAACAGAATTATCTTTGGATTTGTCATCAATGACAATTATTTCAATCATGTTCTTTGGATAATTCATATTCAATAAAGACTCGATAGCTTTCCCAATTGTTCCAGAGGCATTATAGCAAGGAATCACAATGCTGACAGGTTCTGGCTTTCCTTTAGGATAATCAAACAATTTTTTCCTATTTGGCAAATAAATAAAAAAAAGCAAGCTGGTCATATAAAGTCCTACAAAAATGTAAAAAAAGAACACAAACTCAATGAAATTAACCATCTCGGTTTTTTAAACCTCCAATTTTCTTCCAACCGCTAGTGAATAACTCCTCTTCCATCATAATATCCTCAATAAATCAGATTTATTAATATTCTCTATTTAAAATAATTAATTATTCTTATTATTTTCTCCAGATTCCCCTCTAATCTCCAGCAACGGCAGTTCTCCATTGTCTCTTCTCTCGACGCTAAAATAGTCATAAAAAGAGTCTGACAAAGTCAGCTCGGCAGTGTGCCCAAGCCTTTTTTTGTTAACCAATCCCATTTTGACAAAATTATTTATGTGATCATAGGCCTTGTTCCCTCGAATTTTCACAAGCACTGACTGCTTCATCGGCTGCTTGTATGCAATAATTGCCAATGTTTCCTGCTCTGCCTTTGTGAACTCGCTTGAACCAGTTGCAAGCCTGTTAACCATGTAAGCAAAATCAGCAGCAACATCCATTTTCCACATGTCATCTTTCCGCACAATCTCTACTCCAGAACCCTTGTATTTGTCATCCAAATCTCCAAGCATTCTTCTCAATAAAATTGGATTAATATCGGTCAAACTGACAAGCTCTTTCATGCTTAGAAATTTGCCGGCAATAAAAAGGGCTGCCTCAACCTTTCGCAAGTTATCTAATTCTCGGAGATTATCAGCATCCTCGACTTTCAGTTCTTCTTCAGTTTCCTCAACCTCATCAGCCATTTCATCAGCCATCTTATTCAATAACTAAAGGTATTTTAAAACCTTATTGAAGCAAGCTAGAAATTAACTATTTATTTCTCGATAAGACTATTAAGACCTGATTTTAACAACATTTCATTAGACCAATCTTTAAATCTTAATTTAGTATCTGCAAGATATTTATCTGCCTCAGTAAATACGGGCTCTGTTCCGGGTGTACCTATTTCATATTCTTGGGCATTATGGTTTTCGGTTATCTTTACTAGGTCTACCCGACCATCTGCATCTCGGTCGAGATAATAAATAGTCTTTTTCCCACGATGAACATATACAACATCATTATTATGAGAAATTGGGCTTTTTTCTAAAGACCTTTCTATATTATAATTAGTATAGCTACGCCCGCTCTGAACGGAATCTATTTTGTTTCCTGAAGCATTCATTTTTTTGCCATACTCGAAACTCAATGTATCTGCAGGGAGATTTTCAGCAGTAGCCTGTTGTCCATAATAATCTTGTACATGATAATCCTTACATCCAAGCGAAGAAAATATGCTTAATCCAGCAACTCCTGCTAAAGTTAAAAGTAATCTTTTCACTGCCAAAGTTAATATCTTTAGTTTTTAAGCATTATTATTCTTTAATATAAGTATAATCAACTCACAAAAAATATCAAAAACCCTTCAATTACAGCAGCGATAGCAAGTAAAGGCACAACAAAGGTTAGAATAGCTTTCATCCCGCTCTTAAGCCTGTCAAAAAAAGCCTTCTTTTTATTTTTTTCAAGAACAAATCCCGCAAGCTTAAGCCCCAAACCAAGCGAAATAAAAACAGCAGGCAGTTCAAATACTCCATGAGGAAATAGCCTCCAAATTACTCCCGCTCCTTCAATTGCAGAAGCCCTATGATAAACGTATCCCAGTAAAGTCCCATTAAACATTGAAATCACAACAGGAAAAATCCCAAAGAAAAATCCCAAAGAAAACCCAAGGAATGAGCTCATCAGATTATTCCCAAAAATAAAGAAAATCATCTCGATTGGCCCAAGGCCGGCAGTCTCATCGGCAATTTTTCTGATAACCTCATCAAAATAACTTGCAAAAATGTCAGAGAAAACAAATCCAACCAATGCGCCGCACAAAAAAAGCAAGGCAATCAGGTAAATGCTCTTACGAATATGCCCCAAGTAACTCCAAGACTCTTTATACCATTTTCGTAAACTAATTTCTTTTTTTTTCATCTAACCATCTTATTAAGCAGTTTAACTTTCTTGGAATACTTGTTTCTCAAATAAGCGCCGTAAATTAAGCCGGCGACAAGACCTCCAAAATGAGCGGAGTTCCCTATCGGCAATTTAACAAACAATCCGATTATCACTAAAGGCACTATTGCAATTACGGGAGCAAGCCAAAATGGAAGCCTTAAGGGCATGGCAAATTTTCTCATTCTTGAGTTAAATGAAAATATTGAAAAAATCATTACAAAAACTAAAATTGTGGCAATAATATCCACAGCATTAGAAATAGAAGGAATCAAGCTTCCAATAAAAAACTGCAAAACAATAACAATTAATGGCCCAACAATTAAATAAACTTCTTTCTTGGGAAGTAAAACCGCCAGTAATCCAAGCAAACCAAAAATTGCGCCGCTGGCACCCAAGGCGGGAATATCTACGCTGCCAAATAAATAGTCTCCTCTGGGGATAAACTGCCCTCCATAGGCAAGCAAAACAAAAAACAAGCTGGCAACAATTCCCGAGACTAAATAAAGCCACAAATATCGCTTACGCCCGACTATTCTCTCAACCAGGTTCCCTATAAAAAATAAAGAAAACATATTCACAAAAATGTGGAAAAAGGAGACGTGCGCAAAAATACTTGTGAAAATAGTCCAAACAGTTTTTCCCTCAAAAATATTCTCAGGAAGCATTGCAATAGTCTCCAAAGGTAAGCTCCCCAATCTTGCTAAGAAAAAAATGATAAAGAAGGCGGCAACATTAATCAAAATAAGCAAATTAGTTATTGTCTGCCTTGCAAAGAAGCCGGGTCTTTTAATCTTTCCAAAATCTCGGTGATAAGCCATTATCTTCTCTTTCCTTTTTTAGTTGTCTTCTTACTCACTTTCTTTTTGCTCTTTAATTTTTTATTGCTCTTGCCTCGTTTATTTTTAACATATCTCTTGCTCTTCTTCGCAGGGCGCTTCTTAGCAGCCTTTTTAACATGCCTTTTGCTTTTTTTCTTTGGTCTTTTCTTTTTGCCTGCTTCCTTCGCTTTTGCTCTTTTTGTTGCAGCTCTTTTCTTAGCCCTTTCCTTAGCTTTTTCCAAGGCGGCTTTTTTCTCGGCTCTTACCTTGCCGGCACTTTCTTTATCCTTAAGTTGTGTCAACTCATTATCAACGAGCAAGGTTTTTTCCTGCAAGCCCATAATTTTCTTCTCTAACTCTGCAACATTCGCAGCAGAATCTTTAAGTTGAAAAACCTCTCCGCATTCAGGGCATGTAAAATTATACAACAGCGCAGATTCCTCGTTTACTTCCATTCCGCAGGTTTTGCAGACATAAAATCTCTGGGTTTTTTTGTTCCCAAGCTCTTTTTCAAGATTCTCTATTTCAGCAAGCAGTTTATCCCTATAATTAGTAAGCGATTTATCCTCATCAAGCGTCCAAAAATAAGTGTACCACCCCCCGCTTTTGCTGTCTTTCTTCCTCGTAAAATAAACTAAGCCTTCTTCGGCAAGCTTGTATAAAATATTCCTGGCTTGATTTATAGTTACATTAAGCTTCTTGGCGATAAGAAACTCATTAACATTCTTTTTTTTGAAAAGAACATCTACAATTTTTTCAGAGCCAGAACCGGCAACCATGGCAATTATTTCCTTAAGAAACTTTTCGAGCATGACAAACCCTACAATTAGCACAATAAAAACTTTTCTAAAGATTTTGTTACTATTATATAATTTATATAAACCTATTTAAACAAAAATCGGAATTTACTTTAGAAAATGTTCGGAAAAAAAAAGAAGTCTGATTCAGGTGAATTGCCTGACCTTTCGGTGGATAGAGCGTCAGTTCCCACAATGGATGATTACAGGCGCCCCCAAATGACTTTTCCGGTAGATGCAGAAAATGATGACATTCACGGCCTGCCTTCTTTTCCGGATTCTCCTATGAGGCGCGGCTTCTCTCAAAGCATGATTAAAAGCGCCGTAGAAACGCCAGACAGCAGAGAAGACCTGCCGGCGCTTCCTGACGATGATGAATCAGAATCAACAATGCCAAAAAAAGGCCCCCGCTTAGTGGAGCTGGAAGAATGGAAGCCTTCATTGCCTCAAGCAATGTCAATGTCCGAGCCAGCGCGATCCCCTCCTCAAATGCCCCGACAAATGCCCAGGCAATCATCTAGACAAATGCCCTCCCAAGCAATGAAGCCGGAAATAGAAGTGAATCGCCCCGTATTTATTAAATTAGACAAATTCAAGGATGCCCGCGAATCACTAGCAGCAATTACTGAGAAAGTAACCCATCTTGACGAGCTTCTTAAAATGATAAAAGAAGTCAAAGCAAAAGAAAATGCCGAAATAGAGCATTGGGAGGAGGAAATAGAAAAAATAAAATCCCGCATAGGCTCTGTAAATTCAGAACTCTTTGAAAATGCAACTAGATAATCTTAAATACGTCAGCCTCCAGCCTGTTGAAATAACTGAGGGAAAAAAGCACTTCCTTTATATAGAAATGGAAATGCTTACAGCAATACAAAAATATGAAATCTACAAGAAATTAAGAAAACAGGAGCTTTCATTAAAAAATCTTCTTAAAAAAACAATAGGCCAGATAAAAGAAGAGCTTGAAAAACTAGACACTTTCCTTCCAAAAATCCCGGTTGAAAGGCCTCGAGCGATTAATTTAATGAATCCCCAAATAACGCCGGCAATGCTCTCAAAAATGAAGCTAATCAAAGCCCCGCCCGCAAAGCGAGACATTCTAGAAGAGCAAATCGAAGAGCTTCAAAGAAAAATTGCAGACTTGGGTTAAACAATCTTCTACTCTTAAGTTACTTGTACCATCTATTCAAATCTTTATCAAAAACAGTTAGTCTTTGTAAAGGAATTGGAGGCACTCTTGACCAATGATCAAAAGTTTGATCTTTAAACCGAGGCTCATAAATTTCTACGCTATGACCAACTGAATCAGAAAGAATAAGTCCCTCATATCTAAATTTCTTAGTAGAACGTAAACCCCTCACATTAAAAGAGGTATAATATCCATTTTTCTTTTCAGAACCCCTATCAGCAGAAGGTTTTATTTCAATAATTGGACCAACTTCAAAAATAACTTCCAAGACTCCATCAAAAACTAACTTTGGCTGATCAAGAACGTGAGCTACAACACCTGTAGGTTCATCATAATCGCCATCTGATCCTCTGCAGCCCATACAATTCTCAGTTTTGTCAATTAATAAACATTTATTTGCTAAGAAAGTTATTTTCAAAACCCTTAAAAATCCCGTTCTCCAAACAAATCCATGATTACAAGACAAGAATTAATAAAAAAATACCTAGACTATTTCAAGAAGCAAAACCACAAAGAAGTTCCAAACGCGTCGCTCATTCCAGTAAATGACCCTACAGTTTTATTCACAACAGCAGGCATGCATCCTCTTGTCCCATATCTTACAGGCCAGCCTCATCCGTTAGGAAAGCGTCTTGTAAATGTCCAAAGATGCATCAGAACAGGCGACATTGAAGAAGTCGGAGACACCACACACCATACTTTCTTCGAGATGCTTGGCAACTGGTCTTTAGGAGATTACTTTAAAGAAGACGCAATTAAATTTTCTTTCGAATTTCTAACAAAAACTCTCAAAATTCCAATAGAGAAAATAGCTATAAGTTGTTTTAAAGGGGACAAAGACGCAGAAAAAGATGAAGAATCTGCAAAAGTCTGGTTATCTTTGGGAATACCAAAAGAAAGAATGCAATTTTTGCCAAAAGAAGATAATTGGTGGGGTCCGGCAGGACAAACAGGACCATGTGGCCCAGATACAGAAATGTTTTACTGGTCAGATTCAACTCTAGCTCCAAAAAAATTCAATCCCGAAGACAAACGCTGGGTAGAAATATGGAATGATGTATTCATGCAATACGAAAAAACAGATAATGAAAATTACATCCAATTAAAACAAAAAAACATTGATACTGGCATGGGCGTGGAAAGAACTCTTGCGGCTCTTAGTCGTTTAGATGATAATTATCAAACAGAAATTTTCAAGCCAATTATTGAGCAGATAGAAAAAATCTCCCATAGACCTTACGAAAATCACAAAAAAGAAATGAGAATTATCGCAGACCACATTCGTGCCGCCGTATTTATGCTGGGAGACGAAAATCCAACAATGCCTGCAAACACCGAGCGAGGTTATATTCTAAGAAGGCTAATCAGAAGAGCAATTCGCTATGGAAAATTGCTAAATATAGAAATAAATTTTACAACAAAAGTAGCAGAACAAATCTTCAGTATATATCCAGATTACAAAGACATTCAAAAAAACAAAAACACAATTTTAACAAAACTAGACGAAGAAGAAAATAAATTTAGGCATACAGTAGAAAGAGGAATCAGAGCCTTGGAAAAATTAACAATAAATAATAAAGAAATATCAGGCAAAGACGCATTCCTTTTGTTTCAGTCATACGGTTTCCCAATTGAAATGACAGAAGAAATGGCAAAAGAGAAAAAAGTAAAAGTGGACATAAAAGGATTTCACGAAGCATACAAAAAACACCAAGAGCTTTCTCGCTCAACATCAGCAGGCAAATTCAAATCCGGCCTTGCAGATAATTCAGAAATCACAACAAGACTGCATACAGCTACACATTTAGTAAACGAGGCACTTCTAAGAGTCCTAGGCCCAGAAGTAGCACAAAGGGGCAGCAACATCACACCAGAACGCACAAGATTCGACTTCACATTCCCAAGAAAACTAACAGATGAAGAAGTAAAAAAAGTAGAAGCAATAGTAAACCAAGTTATCAAGAAAGGATTGGAAGTGAAAAGGGAAGAACTTCCCCTAGAGAAAGCACTCAGCAGCGGAGCAAGAGGAGAATTCGGCCATAAATATCCAAGCATAGTTTCAGTTTACACAGTAGTAGATAAATCAGAAAAATCTGGATTCTTCAGCAAAGAAATTTGTACAGGCCCGCATGTAAAGAACACAAAAGACATCGGCCATTTTAAAATTATCGAACAATCCTCAGTAAGCGCAGGCGTACGAAGAATTAAGGCAATTGTGGAATAACTTAAAGACATAAATCATCAGCTAAATTTTGTGCTCTTGTTTCTAATTTTCTTGCTTCATCTGAACAACCACTTTTTCTAGCATCGGAAGCGAGTTGATTAAAACCACCAAGCGCAGATTCAGAAATAATTCTTTTTTCAAGTGGCATTATAGCATATGAAGCCGATCTTTCCATATTTTGTGGGTCTGCAACCCTCCGATATTCCTCAGAATGATTTAACATAAAAGCTACATCTCCATATCCATTATCTACCATATGAACCCAAAGAGGTTATCATTTATAATAGTTTATATTGTTTTTAGCAAACTAATGCACAAAAGCCCAAACCAAAACTACCACCCCAAGTAGCAAAGCATAAAACCCAAACCAAAAAATCTATAAAGACAATGCCTTTCGATATAAAATGGAAAAAGAAATAGAATTAGATATTGTAATATATCCGGAAAAACAGGGAGAAAACGTTTCATATAGCATTTGGGCTGTTCAAGTCCCAAATGTGGTTACGCAAGGAGAAACAATTGAAGAAGCAAAGAAAAATCTAAAAGAAGCACTAGAACTCTACTTTGAAGAAATGCCGTCTGAAAAGCAGCTAATAATCAAAAAAAGCAATGATGTAAATAACCAGCTATTAATTAGTCGTATATTTATTTAGGCGATTAGAATATATCTTCAAATGTCTCTTTAGGAACGCCAGCTTATTGACATTCCTTTATTAAGTTAAGACGCACCGCATTGCTGATTTCTTTTTTATTTACTAGCACAATTGGCCTTTTCAAAGGAGGATTTCTATTGACAATAATATGATCTCCGCGCATTCTAACAATATAGAACCCGTGGGGCGTAAGTTTGTTAATTATTTTATTTATCAAAGGTTTCAAGTTATAAGTCATTTGTCAAATAATATTGTGAATTATTTAAACTTTAACTGATTAATAATCTTGGTCAATTAAGTAAAGCCCAAACCAAAATCTCAATACCCAAAAGAACAACATAAAGCCCAAACAAGCCAACCTCTCTTATTAAATAACACTAAAGATATCAAAAGAGATAACTTTAAATACTAATAATAATATAAACATCTATGAAATCCATAGACTTAATAGAAAAGCTGAAAGAAAAAACCATTTTTACAAGAGCAGATATAGAAAGAATGGCAAAAACAAATCCAAAATATGCGAAGCTTATCCTAAACCGCCTAAAGAGCCGCAAACTTATTAAAAGGGTAGCTGAAAATAGATACACTGCAAAGACCAATCCTTTTGTCATCGCGACTAACCTCATCAACCCGTCATATTTATCGTGGTGGTCTGCATCGCATTACTATGGTTTCACCGAGCAAATGCCCTATATCCTGCATATCGCAACAACCATAAGAAAGAAAGAAACAGAGTTTGGGGGATACAAAATAAAGTTTGTTCCGGTAAAAGATTTATTTGGATACAAAAAGGAGAGAACAAATGAAGGAGACATATTCATAGTTGAAAAAGAGAAGCTTATCATTGATGTGCTGCTAAAATCTGATTACGTTGGAAATTTTAGCGAAATAGTCTCAATAATAAAAAAAGCAGATATATCTCAAGATAAGATATTATCTTACTTAAAAAGAATAAATAATCAATCATTAATCAAAAGGGCGGGGTTCTTGCTGGAAAGAATTAGAGGCATGGATATAAGCAAGTTCTTTAAATTTGATAATAATTATATAAGGTTAAATACATTTTCAAAAAAAGGAAATGAAATTGATACAAAATGGAGGATAAAATATGATCTCAAGAACCTCTCTTGAAGAATATGCAAAAACTCGAGGTTTGCGAAATATTGGCCATGCAGAAGTGGATTACTTTCAAAACATCGTACTTTTCATTTTGTCGCAGGAATATGGAAGCACCCTCGTGTTTAAAGGAGGAACTGCTCTTTCAAAATGCTACGGTCTGCCAAGATTCTCGGAAGATTTAGACTTTAATGCGAAAGAAAAAATAAACGAATTGTTATTAGTAAATGCATTAAAAAGATTTCAAATAGAACATGAGATAGAGAAAGATGAATACAAAGACGGGTTAAAATATACTATCCATGTAAATGGCCCTTTGTTTATTGGAGCAAAAAACAGCAGGTGCAGGATCATCTTAGACTTGAGTTTAAGAGAAAAAACGCTTCTTGAGCCAGAAATAAAAACAATAGGCAGATTTTTAGAAGAAGTGCCTTTATTTGACATCTTAGTTATGCAAAAAGAGGAAATATTTGCTGAGAAAATAAGAGCAATAATGACTAGAAATAAGGCGCGTGACCTCTATGACTTATGGTTTCTTATGAAAGAAAGAAATTATTTTAATGAAAAATTGACAACTGAAAAACTAAATTTTTATAAAAAACAATGGAATAAAAAAGACTTCATAAATTCAATAACTGAAAAAAAGCCAATTTGGGAAAAAGAACTCTCGCCACTTATTGATAACATTCCCGAGTTTAAGATAATAAAAGAAGAAGTGCTGTCCAATCTCTAAAAGCATTATGAATTATTTTTATAGAATCACTTTAGCATAGTCCAAATCAAGACTCCAATTCCTAAAGCCAAAGCATAAATTCCAAACCATCTAAAATTCTTTCTCTTCGTAAGCAAATACTTAAAGCATACATGTATTGATAAAAGTCCGACAACAAAAACAAGCAAAGTTGCCCAAATCAAATCAGTAGGCAACGTCTTATTTCCGACAGTAACAATATTCGCCCCAATTATCACAGGAATAGCCATCAAAAATGAAAATCTCATCGCTGCCTTTTCCGACAAACCAAGCAAAACCCCCGAAGAAATAGTCGCCCCGCTTCGCGAAACACCTGGAATAATTGCAATTGCCTGCGCAATTCCTATAACAAGCGCTTTCTTCCAAGTTATTTTTTCGTCCCTTTTAACATCAGCAAATCCTACAATCAAGAGCAAAACTCCTGTGACAGCAAAGCCCATCCCAACAAGAAGCAAATTACTTAAAACAGTATCAAAAAAACCAACAGCAAAATACCCAAAAATTACAGCAGGAACAGAAGTCAAAATTAACAATAATCCAAGTCTTCCATTTTCGCTTTTCCACTTCCCAGAAAACAAATCTCTCAAAATATCAACAATATCTTTCCCAAAATAAACAAAAACAGCCATCAAAGTCCCAAAATGCAAGGCAACCTCAAAGAGCAATCCTCCAGAATAATTCAATATCTTTTCAAAAGCAACAAGATGCCCCGAGCTAGACACAGGCAGCCACTCTGTAACTCCCTGCACAACAGCCAAAATCAAGGCGCTAAACAACTCGCTCATGAAAACCATGAAAACCCAAAAAAGCAGCGATTAATAAACCTTCTTAAAAACAGCTCCAGCTATCAAAAACCCGCCAAAAAATAAGTCAAATTTTAGGCTTAACTTTCTTCATTGGCTAAGTCCTCTCTTACAAGCCCGTGAACACCCCTTATGGCATCCAAAACCTCGCGTTCTTCTTTGGTTATGCCATACAACGCATCTACAATCTCTATTCTCTCAACCAGTCCAACAAGCCTGTCCGACACCTGCATCGTGTTTTCCATACTGAAGATAAAGCGTTTTTCTTTAAATATAATATTTCATTCCAAACTATCTTTTTGAGAACAATCTCGCTTAAATACTAATCAACTGAAAAGTGATAAATCTTTTTTCTTCAAAAAAGTTCACTAAAAAAAGACAAAATCAATAACTAAGAACCTTAAGGCCCTTAATCTTCTCAAAATGTTTTTTATTCTTTGTGACTATTGTATCGACACCATTGGACAAATAAATACCGGCTATCGCACAATCAATCGCTCCAATTGGGCTTCCATCCACTTTTAATTCCCATAATATTTTTCTGGCGAGCTTGCTTGCTTCGGGGCTTAACTCAAGATTTGGAAATGAAGAAAAAAGCCTGTCATAAAAAGCCTCTTCTGATTGATGTTTTTCATTGCTCGGATCAAGCCCCATAACTATCTCTAAGTAAACCAGTTGATTCACATAAATAGTTTCATTAATAGATGAAAGCAACGAAACCAATGATCTATTATTCTTAAAAATGTCTATCAAAACGCACGTATCAAGTCCAATCATTTTTTATTTCTAGCCCCATCCATATATTTAGTAGTTTTCTGAATCCGTTCATCGAAAGATTTTCTAAACTCATTCATACGCTTTTTCTTCACATCCCAATCACTTTTGTCAAAAGCATCTTTATATTTTTCAGCCAAAAGCAGCAAAGCTTTTCCATTTTGGACTTTTTTTTCTTTAAACCTCAAAATAACATCAGAATAACTCTCGTCTTTAGATTTTATGCCTTTCAAAAACCTATAGGCTTCATCTTTAATAGATATATTTACGCTTCCCATACACATACATAGTATGAGTACTCATATATAAATCTTTCTAAGCAAC
>CAYJRP010000016.1:0-13109 GCA_964372675.1 Candidatus Woesearchaeota archaeon
TATGCTATGAAAAGCGGCGTGGTAAGAGGAGTTTTGGTTGTTTTGATTGTTGTTGTAATTGCTGTTGCTGTTTATTTTACGAGAGCTCCGCAACTTGCTCCTGGCGCGGAAATAGGATGCAGCATCATACCCCCACCAGAGCCCCCCCCTGGATATGACCCCGAGGACCAAAGATGCATGATTTATGCGTTATCTGCCTTAAATTATGAAGCTTATGAAAATGACCTTCCTAAAAATTATGCTGATCAACCGTATAGCGCGGATAATATTGCTGCCGACATGATTGCTGTATTAGAGGGTGCTGGGTTGTCTTCTAATCCTCCTCCATCAGATGAGGCCGTGTATGATGCAAAGGCGCGCGTTATGAAGGATCTACTTCAAGAAGGCAGTGGTGTGCCTTACAGGGGGCTAATGACTATATACGGAGCAGATGGTTTCAGCATCTATGGGGCTTCTAGTCCAAACTTTTTAACTGGAAAGGCAACGCTTAGCAGTTCTGGAGGAAGTTCTGCTGGATTCGGCACAGCTACTGGCCCTTCAGTAGTTTTAATAATATCTTGGAGGACCGGGGGAGCTCACGCTTGGTTCTGCCACAGAGATTATATTACTGACGAAGAAGTTGGATATACATGTTACGATAATATTAGGCAGGGGGGGCAGGTTTATAAGGTCGTTGTAAAGAGAAAAACTGCAATGTTCGAGGCAACCACTTATTATCCACATATCAAGCCAGATGGCGGCGTGGAACTTATTGAGCTCTCCAAGAGATATGGAAAAGTTACTGGAGCTGCGAAAGACGCCTAAAATTTACCTTGGGGCCTTTGGCTTTGACGGATTTGTCTCTGGAAGAGGCGTGCTTGTCCATTTGGTATTTCTTCCTCGATTAGAATAAAATTCTTTGGCCTGCTCTTCTGTTGCTTCTTTAGGAGACCATTCAAAGCGCCCGTCTGGGTGCCTATAAACAAACTTTATTTTAGTGCCTTTATTATTAACCGGTCTAGAATCGTAGGACGGTTGATTTAAGTAGTCTTTTATTGGGTGACTGGCTCTTGCATCCGACGTGTAGTTTGCAGTAGAGCATCCACTAAGAATTGTTGCACCCAGGATTATTGCCCCTAATTTTTTATTCATATAGTTCCTGATAAGCATGCCTTTTTAAATCTTTCTAATTGGTAACTTCTTAGTGGTATAAATTGTGATTCTAACCCCAAGTTTTTCAGTATTTTTTCTTTGCTGAAAATTTTACAAATGGAAGGAAATTTATAGCGCAAGACTTTATCTTTATTTTATCTTCGAAATCTACAGATAGTACAAATCCGTTTTTAGGAGAGTATTTCTCAATAAAACTATAATAGCTTTTTTGCAACTTCTTTTGCTTTAATACGGATTTAACTTCTAAAGGAATTGTATCGTTTAGAATGAAGTCTATTTCTGCTCCTCCTTGAGTTCTCCAGTACTTTAGAGAATTATGCTTCTTTGTTAATTCAGAGAAAATAAAATTTTCATAGAGCGGGCCTTTATCGCTTCTTTCTTTATTAAAGTTATTAATGCAAATATTTCTGAATCCACTGTCGTAAAAATAAATTTTTTGAGCCTTCGCAATCTCTGTTCTTTTATTTGTGAAAAAAGGCCTTGTTCTTCTACAAATAAAAGTTTCTTCTAGAATTCTTAGGTATTTATTTAATTGTTGAAAATTGAAGCCTGTAATGTTTATTAATTCTTCATAATTTATGAGGTTTCCTATTTGCAAAGCCAAAGCTTCCATAAGTTTTACTAATCTGTCATTTTCTGAAAGCTGCAATATTTCTCTTATCTCTTTTAACAAGAAAGTATTGTAAATATTTTTTAGGATAGTTATTTTTTCATTGTTTGCTTTTGCTAATACAACTTCAGGATAACCGCCATACAAAATATATTCTTCTAAAAATTTATTAAGTTGTTTTTTTATTTCATCGCCATATTTCGCTTTTTGAAAAATGTTGAATAGTCTTTCGTCTTTCACGCATAAAAACTCTCCAAATGAGAAAGGGAAGAGCTCAAATATAAATATTCTTCCGACAAGATACTTCAAATTTTGCAGAGATAGTTCAGCCGATGATGAGCCTGTAATTAATATCTTGATTTTTTGAGTATCAAATATATATTTTAATTTTTTTCCGCTGTCTTTGGCATACTGTACTTCATCAATAAATAAATAATCATATCCTTTTACATACTTTTCAATAAAGGAATCAATATCTGTTTTGAATAATTCCAGAGTTTTTATATCTTCGAATGTTATGCTATTTACGTTTCTTAATTTTGAAGTTATGTGTTTGAGCAATGTTGTTTTTCCACACTGCCTTGCCCCTATTACAGCCAGTATTTCTTTTCTACTAAGGTATTTGTTTATTTCACTTTCTAAGTCCCTTGGGGCATATCCGATTTCCTTATTCATTATAAATAATAACTAAGGTATTATTTAAACCTTTCTAATTTTACGGCAGTTGATTTATTGAGCGTTTTTATTCCAATCCGAGGTTTTTTATTATTTTTTCTTTATTAAAAACTTCCAAGTCGTCATATGACTGGCCTGTGCCTAGGAAGTAGATTGGTTTCTTTGTGATGTATGAAACTGATAAAGCTGTTCCGCCCTTTTCGTCTACGTCTGCCTTGCTTAGTATTATGCCGTCTATGCCTGCTGTTTCATTGAATGTTTTTGCCTGTTCAATTGCATCATGGCCTGTTATTGACTCCCCTATGAAGAGCTTTAGGTCTGGCTGAGTCACTCTGATTATTTTTTCCATTTGCTTCATTAAGTTTTCTTTTGTGTACATTCTTCCTGCTGTGTCTATGAGGACGCATTTGATGTTGTGGGCTTGGGCATATTTTTTTGCTTCAAAAGCTACTGATGTTGGGTCTGCGTTGTACTCAGATTTTATTATCGGCACCTTTAGGTTTTTTGCGTGAGTTTCCAATTGCTCTATTGCTGCTGCCCTGAATGTGTCTGCTGCTGCTAGGACTACTGAGATTTTATTCTTTTGGAGTAAATGTGCTAGCTTTGCGATTGTTGTTGTTTTTCCTGTGCCGTTAATTCCGAAGAAGATTATTGTAAAAACTTCTGATGATGATTTTATTTGTTCTATTAGGTTTGGAGGGGTCAGGAGAACCGAGCTTATTGATGATTTTAGAGAGCTTAGAATAGTTTCTTCGATTTTTCCTTTTTTTACTTCTATGCCTTCTAGGTCTTTTATGAGGTTTTCTTTTATTTTGTCTACAACTTCAAGAGCGACATTGTTTTCTAATAGGATTAATTCAAGGTCTTGGAAGATTTCTTCTACTTGCTCTTTTTTAACTGTGGATGTTGTGAATTTTGCAGAAAGTTTTGAGAAAAAACCTTCCTGCTTTTCTTCTGCAGGAAGAGCTTCCAATATTTTTTGCTTTACTTCATCTTTTGTTTCTTTTTCACTTTGCTCCTTTTTGCCAAAGAGCTTTGAGAAGAAGCCTTTTTTCTCCTCTTTTGCTTCTTCTATTAACTCTTTTTCTTCTGTTTCTTTAACACTAGCCTTTACTTCTGGAATTTCCGGCTTAATTTCTCCTATGTTTTCAAAGATTTTCTCTTTTTTTATTTTTTTCTTTTCAACATGCTTTTTTTCTTTCTTTTCGGCTTTTGCTTTCGCTTGCTTAGCTGGCTTTTCTTCTTCTTTCTCTGGTTTTCCGAGCCAACCCTTGAGCTTTTTCTTTAATGATTCAAACATTCAAATTTCACGAATACAAGGGTTATAAAGATTTTGAAAACCATGATTTAGATAGGTTTATAATTTATTTTTATCTACTTGATTAATGAGAAGTAGGGGTGATTTTTTTAGAGCTTATATGGTCAGCATTGCATTTATTTTTGTATTTATTGCACTTATTTTTTTGATGCTTTTTTCTTTGGGCGCGGATAATCAAGATAATGAGGTTTTTTTGCAGGCACCCCAGCAATGCCCCTCTAGCCAGGACAGCGAATGCTTTATATCTGGGGCGGATAATGCTGACTTTAAATGCATTAACCTTCAGTGTGTTCTTTCTGTTTGTGCTCCCGGATATTGCGATGTAGACGGAGTTGTTTCTAATGGGTGTGAGATTGCATGCGCCTCACAGCCAATTGCTCCGCTTTCTTTGACTGGAACTTTTGCTCCTGCTGCGACTTTGAATCCTGCTGGAACTACGAGCGTGACTTTTAATGCTGGAGTTTATGAGTTTACTTACACTGAAAACAGCAATGTGCTTGCGAAATATCAAATTGATATAAATGACTTAAATGGCGCTTTAGTTAAAAAGGGTTCTTTGAGGATTTATGATGCTTTACATGGGTTTTATCCTGTTTATGACGGCGGGGCTAAAAAAATGGTTGTCTCAAATCTCTTGAGTCCATTGCAGGTTGCGCAGCAGTCCACCAATACCGGATTTTCGCATCAGCAAGCGTCGAATAATGTTGTTAAGTTTGTTATACCTCAAACAATTAACGGAGTTACTACAACATTAGTGTATTTTTTTGAGATGAAGGGAAAGACTTTAATTATAAGGTCTTATGAGCAATTGCCTGGCACTTCGTCGCCAGCCAACTTTTACAGGGGATTTACTTTTAATTGCGCCGCACAATTAAATAATCCTGCTGCTTTTGAGATGCCATATTTAGCTGACGTGCCAATTGCCCGCACTGGTGCCTCTGGAAGCGAGGTTTTTTATTCGACATATGTTGATTACACTAAATCTGGTTCAAATGGACAAATTTCAAGAATAACGGGAAACTGTGGAGCAAATACTCTGCAGAATTCTTACGACACATTATACAGAAGTAAACAGCCAAATCCATCTACTGGAATTGCTTCTGTTCCGCCTTTTGAAGAGACAGCTTACGTCACTGTCAGCAGCGACGTTAATGATGTTGTTCTTGCAATTCATGATGCTCTGACTACGAGCAGAGCAGCGTTGAATAACAAAGTGGTTTTTGATATTTGGTGGGTGCCGGGAGGATCACAGCTTGCAGGAAATAATTTGTTTGAACAATCTGCCTCACTCCTTACTTTGCTCAAGGGTTACGGGCTTACTGACTTAAATGTATTACATCACTTATATGCGCAGCACGGGAGGGATTGTGGGTATCCTGACCTTTTTCCTTCCCAAACCACTTTTGGCGGTAGTACTGGTATGAGTCAACTTGCGCAGACTGCGGCATCTCTTGGGTATTTATTTGGTTTGGATATTACGTTTGATATGGGGCATTTGCATCCAAATAGCATATACACTCCTACTATCTCATCTGATTTTGCTTTGGATACTTTAGGAAATAGTATTGTTGCTTGGAATAATCCGTATTGTTCACTTTATCCTATAGGATATATGCTTAAAACAGATAAGAGAATTAAATATGCGCAGCTTGAACTTGCAGAGGGTTTGGCTAGTGGACCATTTAGCTCTATTTTTATTGATGTTTACACTGGAAAATCTCTTGCAGGCTCGGTAGACTATGGCTATGTGAGCCAGTATGGAACAACTTTGCAGCAAGTTTATAAGAATTTAAAGCTTTTAATTAATTTTCAAAAAAGCGCTTATGCTTCTAATGGTCCAGTTTCTGGCGAGGGGCATACAGATGATTATTCTTCAAGGAATTATTTTTCTCCTGTTGCTGAATCAACAGAGGCTGAGATTAAGAATGGAGAGAACGCTTTAGTTATTCCTGACTTTGAACTAAGACGCATTAAGGACTTTCAGGTTAATCAAGGAATGGGTTACGCTGGAAGATGGGTTAGTGCCGGGCTTGTAAATCAGGTTACTTATTTGCATCCTAATGATCAGTATACTACTTTTTATCCGACTGGACCTACTGGACCACCTGTTCCAAATATTAATTTTGATAAATACGATGCGACAACACTTGCTTTTGGACATGCCGGATTTATGGATATGTCAACTTTCGCGGCGGGTCCAAGTGTCGGCGTGGCTTACCCGACGCTGAATGAATTTATTAATTTCTGGGTGCAGAGATATTATATCTTTAGAGCAATTCAGGAAAAATATTTGAGTTCAAGTGTAGATACTATTGAATATTGGGACGGTTCTGGATTTATTGACTTGAACCAGGCATTGAAAATAAATAGCTTTGATTTTGTTAATGTTAGACTGAAAATTACTTATCAAAACGACTTGGAGCTTTATGTGAATCGCCATCAAACTCAGAACTGGGTTGTTAATGTTGGAAATCCTGCGGTTACTTATTATCTTCCTTCTAATGGATGGGTTGCGATACAACCATCTAGCAACTTTTTGCAATACTCTGCACTTGTTGATGCAAATGCGCAACCGAGCGCTACTGGAACTCGCGCGGACTATGTTAAGTCTGCGGATTATATTTACATGGACGCCCGCGGGATTTCGATTACATTTGCAGGGTATAATAGCCAGTCAATTAATACAAATGGAATTGTTGTTCATAAATTAAATGGTGCATGGCAGATGACTGAACAAAGCGATGGGACCTTTATTGTTACAACAATTCCTGTTCCTGCTGCCCCATCTGACTTGGGAGCTGTTTTGCAATGAAAAGTATTAAAAGACATTTTGGCTTAGAAGGCAATATGGAAAGGAGAGAGGATTTTATTTCAATTCTTCTAATTATATTAGTTGTTGCAATTATTTATTTAAATTATTTTTATCCAGCTACTTTATTTTTACAGCCAGGTCCCACTAATGTTGTTTTGACATGGTCAGATGGTTCAAATAATGAGGTGGGTTTTGTTGTTCAGAGGTCTACAAGCAGTACCTTTGCAGGAACTCCTGTAACGGCGTGCAGTGTTCTGGCAAATATAGTTACATGTAATGATCCTTTGAGCGGGCTTTTGCCAAGCACAACTTATTATTATCGCGTTTATGCTTATAACCTCGCTGGAAATAGCCCTTACTATCCTTTAATTTCTCCTTATCCTTCAATAACAACACCAGGAGTAGCTCCGCAAATTTCAAGCATCAGCCCTGCAACATTAATTAATAATGCTCCTCCTCCTGCACCTCCTTCTGGGGTATTTGATGTTTTTGGGACAGGATTTGTTTCTGGAAGCCAGATACTTTTTGAAGGTATTCCAATTACTGCTTTTGGAGGAACTACTAATTTTATTAGTTCAACTAATGTAAGAGCTATGTTGCCTAATAGTATGTGTGTTATTCTTGGCGAATGTGAAACTGGGTTATATTCTGTAAAAGTAGATAATTCGGGAGTTTTAAGCAATGGTGTAGTTTTGACTGTTACAAGCCCCACGCCCACTATAAATGCTCCACTTCCAGCAAGTCCCCCTGGTATTTCTCCAAGCACTTTTGCTGCAGGAACAAACCAAGTAGTTACTATTAAAGGCACTAACTTCATGCCATTAACTGCTAATTTTGAAGGAACATCCTTATTTTATGCTGTAGGCGGCGCTTTGCCTACTAAAGTTATTCAATTCCCTCCCGTACTAAATTTTGTAGATTCGCAAACAATGACTGCAACCTTCCTTGCAGCGTTTACCCCTCCAGGCACTTACATTGTACAAATGGCTAATCCCGGCGCGGCTGGTGTTTTAATGTCTAATCCATTTACGATTACAGTAACGCAACAATGCGCTAATCCGCCAGTTATAACTTTGATTAATCCGACTTTAATAGGCACAAATGGAGGGCAACTTGTTGTTACGGGGAGCAACTTTAATGCAGGGGCTAAGGTGCAAGTAGGAATTATTCAGCTAACTCCTAATCCCTCCACTCAAACAAGCACTTCCCTCACAGTGCAAGTTCCTTCAGGTTTAACAGCTCCTAATTATCCAGTCAGCGTTCTAAATTCTGGCGGATGCTTTTCAACAACTACATTACTCAATGTTTTTGACAATACTATTCCAACTGTTGCAATTGTTTCTCCTGTTGCGGGAGCAAGTGTCGTAGTAAATACTGGAATAACAATTTCAGCAAATGTGGATGATAACTGGGGAATGGGCGGCGGCAGTGTTGCTGCTCAAATTACTAAGCCTGACTCAACTACGGCACAAGTGCCTCTTGTTTTGGGAGTTGCGCCTTTGTACGCTGCGCCTTACACACCGACGCAAACAGGCACTTACACTATCCAATATATTGCTACAGACACTACAGGGAATATTAATAATGGGCAGACTAGGATGTTTACTGTGACTCAAACCACAAGTCCGCCAAGCCCTCCTGGAGATGGGGGCGGCGGAGGCGGCGGAGGGGGCGGCGGAGGAGGAACTCCGGCGCCTGCTTGCAGAGACGGAAGAGACAATGATGGAGATGGATTAAGGGACTTAAACGATCCTGGATGTACAAGCGCTGCTGATACAAGCGAGCAAGATCCTCCTCAACAGACATTGTACCAATGCCAGGACTTGCTTGATAATGATGCTGATGGCTTAGTGGATTTGAATGATCCTGACTGCTCGAGCTTTACTGATAATTCTGAATTAGATGAAACAATAGACGAAGGAGAGGAAGAGGGCGAGGAGATCGATGAACAAGCAGCCAAAGTACTTGTTTCTGAAATTATTTTATGGTTTGTTGTTGCGATACTTGCTGTTGCGGTTGTTATTATAGGATATTTGATATTAAATACTTACAAGAAACACAGGTTTATGGGCCCAGCAGCGCATCCAATAAAACTGGCACGCAAGCAGCCAGGCAGATTTATATAGGAAACTTCTTGATGTCGTAGTGTTCCCACAAACCACAGCTTTCAAGCTGTGGTAACACTGCGAACATCCCAAAGTCCAAAACAAACCGCACCTTTTAAGGTGCGGTAAAACACAAGAACTTTGTGATTTCATCAAGAGAGATAAGACACTTATTCCGCAGGATAAAATGCATAAATCTAATTAAGAGATAATAAAATAATCAAAAAAATCCTTGTTTGCTTCTGCGGACTAAAGTCCGCAGTTTGTTTGGATTTTTGGATGCAAGAAAACTCTCTACGTGAAGTGTGTGGTTTGTCAAGAATCTTGGCATAACAATCCAAATGGTTTGAGGTGCCTTCAGTCTGACCTGATGCGGGCTATCCAGTCTTTTCAAAATTGATAATTCCAATTGACAAAACTTATAAGTTGCTGATTGCTTTTTCATTGATGGTGAAAGGGGTATTTGTTATTTTAGATGGGGCTGCTGATGAGCTTTGCTCTGCCCTAGGGGATAAGACTCCTCTTGAATTTGCTAAGACTCCTAATTTAGATTTTATTGCTAAAAAAAGTTTTATAGATAATTGTTTTACTGTCCAAGAAGGAGTAATTCCGCAATCTTCTGATGCTGTTGTTTCTTTATTTGGCTGCAATCCAAAAGATGCTCCGCGAGGGTCTTTGGAAGCTCTTGGTTCTGGCATGAAATTGACTAAAGGAGATTTGGCTTTTAGATGCAATTTTGCCACGATTGACAACTTGAAAGATGGGAATTTGATTGACAGGAGAGCTGGAAGAACTTTGTCTACTAAAGAGGCTAAAATTTTGGCAAGGGCAGTTAATGAAAATGTAAAGTTGCCATTTAAGTTTCATTTTATGGCAACTAATCAACACCGGGGTGTCTTGGTTTTTAGCGGAGGTTTTTCTGCTAAAATAAGCGATGTTGATCCTGCTTATGGACACAATGGGGGAGTTAATAAAAATGTGTTTAAAGTAATTTTCTCAAAATCTCTTGATGGCAAGGACGACTCTAAGCTTGCTGCTGAATTGGTGAACTCATTTGCTAGAAAGAGCTATGAAATCTTGGTAAAACATTCCATTAATTTAGATAGGGCCAAAAATGGGCTATTTCCAGCTAATTTTGTTTTGTGTCGCGGTGCCGGAAATGAGATTCCTAGATTTAAGAAGTTGCCTGGGAAATGGATTGCTCTTGGTTATATGCCTTTGGAAATTGGAATCGCACGGGCTTTGAAAATGGATTTACGCCAATTTAATTATCCTAAAATGAGAAACATGGATATTTATTCAAACTTGTATAAGGGGCTTAAGAAAGCTATTAAAAATGCAATTAAAATGCTTAAGAAAAATAGGGAGAATTATGATTATTTCTATGTGCATTTCAAGGAAACAGATATTCCAGGACATGATGGAAAGCCAAAGGAAAAAGTAAAGATGATTGAATTGCTGGATAAAAGATTTTTCTCTTTTTTGAGGAAATTTGTTATCGAAAATGAAGTTAAACTTATCGTGACTGCGGATCATGTAACTTCTTGCAGGAAGAGGGAGCACGATTCTGGGGCTGTTCCTGTATTGTTTTATTCTCCGGAACATACTGGAAAGGAAAGATGGCACAGGCTTATTGAAGAAGAAGGTTTGAAAGGCAGGAAGATTATTGGCATTGAGTTGCTAGAAAAAACCTTATTTAGAAAGTAGATATCTTTATGCAATAATTATTATAAATCTTGAATGCAAGAGGATAAAATGGATAGCGGTTTGATCAGGTACTTAAGACATAATGAAATTGCTGCCGGAGTTGTACGAGCAATTTTATCCTCAGATATGCAGATTTTTGGAATTTTGGGTGATGCTGATACTGTAGCGACTCATGCGAAGCATGAATATATTTTCGTCCCCAAAGCTAGCAGAGAAAGTTCAGGAAAACATGACCTATCCAGAATTAGAAATGACTTAGCTGAGATGCGCTTTTTAGAGGCCGTTTCTGGCGCAAGGTATTGCCTAGCTGCTGAGAAAAATGGTGAAGAAATTAGAATAGACGAAGACTACAGGCGCAGGCTGCTGCATGAATTAGATTGTTTAAATCAAGGATAAAAATCATTATAAAGAGAGACTTGAACTCTAATGTATGATAAGTTATGAGGATTTGTATGAGTTTTTGAGAAGAGAGAAGAATAACGAACAATTGCAGAATATGCCAAAGGATTTTATCAAGAGTTTTTCTGAATACATTCATGAGTATAGAAGGAAGATTTCGCGAAAGGGGGACTTTTTTGCAGAGGAGATTATAAAGGAAAAAAAGCAGTACGAAAATTCATTAACCCTGTTTAGGGAGTTAATGCTACGCAGGAAAAAGAAAATACTTAATTTGGTTTTTGTTGCTGCTGAAACAGGAATTATGAAAAGGGATTTTGATGATATGCTTCCTGTTGAGAAAGATTTGTTTGAAAGATTGGTTTTAGCTGTTGACGACGCTGATAAGTCTGTTGCTTCTGCTGTTACAGATGGCTCATTTATGGAAGAAAAAGAGATTTTAGTCAAGGATGACATTGATGCTTTTGTAGATATGTCCGGCGAGTTAATCGGGCCTTTCAAGAAAGGGCAGTCTTTGAAACTTGATAAACGCGTGGCTGAGGTTTTGGTTAGTGGGGATAAGGCGCTTTGGGCTTAATTTATTTTATGCTCTTTGAAAAATGTAGCCCTTTCTTTTTTTGTCGCTTTTTTGATTAAGTGAATATAATCCTTGACAAGTAATTTTTCTATTTTTAATGGTTTTGTTGGTACTAAAGAAACCCATTGAGGACTTCCAAGAGGAATGTTCTTGAAAGTTTTTGGAGATAAATAATATAAATAAATGTATTTTTGTTTAGGCCAGCCATGATAGACAACCGAATCCTTGACTTTTAGCTTTTCTTTTACCTTATGCATCTGCAAACTTCCAACTGAGACTCTCTTGCAAGAATGCATGGCCATAGAAGTTGCTTGTTCTTTCACAGACGATGCGTATATACCCTTTAGAGAATTATCTTTCACATTACCAAGGTCGTTTGCTTTTTTGGGAATTAACTTGCCCCCAACTAATTTTCGGCCGCTTCCATGATAAAGATATTTTGGCTTAGGCATAGGACTAACCTGTAAATTTAATTAATAAATATGGTCTTTTTGCTCAAAGCCTCCAGAGGGATTCGAACCCCCGACCTATAGTTCGTTTGGGTTAATTTCTCAACCATACAAAACTATCGCTCTAAACCAACTGAGCTATGGAGGCGGGTATATGGATATCAAAAGAAGATGCATTAAAAAGATTTCTATTTGCGAGGTTTACTCAGATGTTGTCTCTGTCTTTTCAGCTTTTGCTGCCTTTTGGGGTGCGGGGCCAAGGACTTCAAGCATTCTGATTTCACAGAAAGCCAAAGGATAGATTTTCTTGACTTTTAATGAAAGAGCTTTTTGAAGCTTGTTTGTCATTGTTTCTGTAAATATTTCTCTTGTATTTCTGATTGTGAAATAAGATGTCAGGAACTTGCGGGTTTCCATTCTTATTGCATTTCTTATTGCTCTTGAAACCCGATTTCTTGTTAATAGGAAAGGCTTTATTCTCAGCACATTGTCTTTTGTTGATGCTTCAAATGAATCTTCAACGTAATCTGTGCCTCTTCTCATTACTTTTCTTATGAAGCTTTGCAGGATTTGCATACTTACTAGCCCACTGCTTAGATTTTCCTTGTCTGCTATGACTTTTGCTCTTAATTCTACGTTTTTGCCTCTAAGATTCTTTGTTAAGTCTAGCTTTATGAATTTGCCGTTGAACTCTTCTGGTGTGTAACCATAAAGCTTTGCTACTGTTGCTGTAAGAGGGATTTCAACTTCGAAGAATTTTTTCTTTGCGCCTTTTTTCTTTTTTACGATTTCTGCCATTTTACTTTGCTACTTTTTCTCCTATTACGATTCTTGATGTGCGAATGGCTTTTTTAATTCCTTTGCTCTTTCCACAGACAGTGCAAGTGTAGACAACTCCAAGGCGTTTGGTTTGCTTTGTTTTTCTTTTCCATGATTTGATTGCTGGCCTGGAATAACGTCCCATGTTTCCCGTGCCAACATTCTGGCCTCTTGCTTGCGCTCTTGCCTGAGAGCCTCGAGACATAGGATGTGCGGAAGAACGAGATTTTTGCTTTGCAACGCTTACTTTCTGCAAAGTATTCTTGTTGCAATGCGGACAGTATCTATTTATTTTTTCAGGGAATTTCATTTTGTTTCTTCCAATACTTGGGATTAGCTTAGAAGCTAGCCTGAATTAAGCTTAGTCATCAGGGTTAACGCTTATGTTATGTTGGGGAAATGATGGTTTAAAAACCTTGCTGCAAGGTTTTTATTGTGTAGGTTAGTGACCTATTGCACCAGCTAAAGAGTATAATGTTTCCTATGCCT
>CAYJRP010000017.1:0-13053 GCA_964372675.1 Candidatus Woesearchaeota archaeon
GATTATTTGTTCTTACTTTGTTCACGAATAAAAATAAGTAAATGTTCTAATGTGGAGCTTTTTACAATGGCCCGGCCTTCGTCAAACTGCAGTCCAGGGTTTTTATTTAATGGCTTTTGTGATAGTGGATTGCTTAAGGAATCGTGAAAGCACACAATTTTAACAGTAGTCATGCCAGTATTAGGGTTGCTTAAATAATCGCGGGCAAAATAAATCGCTTTATCCACTGCCAAGCTAAAAGCCTTTTCGGGAGAATCAGCATTCAGTTTTTCCCGTCTCAAGTCTGTATCTGGCTCTTTCAGCCCAAAACCACGAGAAACCCCGCAGTCTATTTCATAAATCGCAATATACTCCATCTTTTTATTAGAATCAAATAATTATTTAAACAATCTTATTCTAAAGAATATCAATCAAAAATTATCTCGAAACTTTTTAACTGCTTCGCCATCGGTTATTTCAGGAGCCTCTCCGAAAACTGCTTCTGGCGAAGTAAATTCTCCCAAATCTCCCTTAAGAGCAAGAAAAGCCAAAGCTCGCCCATTATATCTCTGAACTAGTTCAATAATATTTCTTCTTTCATTTTCATCAAATTTCCCAGCAGATTTAGTAGCACCAAACCAAACATCATACAAAGGAACCGGAACATCTTCACGATATATTGTTTTAGTAGGCCTTATTTTTGATTTTAAATGTCCATTTAGAATGTCTAACAATTTTGAAAAACTCTCCTCACGACCAATTGTTTTATCATATTGATTAGTAATCCAATGATAAGATGTGGACCCATCGGCCCTATACCTTTTGAAAAAACCTATTCTTCCTCTATCCATAAAAAATCAGAGAATAACTTTTATTTAAACATACGTATTATACAAAATATCAATCACTTCGAATATTAATTATTCGTAAAGCCTAATATCCCTGTGTTTGTTCAAAATATATCTTTGGTATAATATCTCTACATATAATCCGTATGGCTCGCTCCTTCCTTGTTCCCAGCTTCGCACTGTTTCAATATTGCACCCGAGCAGTTTTGCCAGAGTATCGTGTGTCAGAGTTTCCCTTTTTCTTAACTCTTTAAGAGAATTGGGATTAAATTTTGCTTTCATCAAAATATATATTAGAACGTTTTTTTAAGCATTATTAGGTTACCTCACATACTTCTTCAGCTCATCGCCATGAATGCGCGTGAGCTTAGCATCTTTCAAAGGAATAACGCCAACATCAAACCTGCTTAGCTCAAAGTTCTTGCCTAAAATATCTTTGAAAAGCCTGAGAACAAATTTTATCCCTTCTTCAATTGTCATCTCATCTGTAAAGCTCTTTCTCAACTCTTCCTTTATCTGCTCGTCATTTTCACCAATAGCATTTGCCCTATAAGCATAATAATTTCCAGTTACATCTGTAGTGTATAGGTGGCCTTTTCCCTTTGCAACTCCAGCAAGCATTATAGCAACGCCAAATGGTCTTGCCCCGCCATATTGAGTGAACATCTGCTTGTTATCCGCAATCATTCTTATTATGCTGACAGGATCCACAG
Organism: Candidatus Woesearchaeota archaeon; assembly: GCA_964372675.1. Taxonomy (GTDB): domain Archaea; phylum Nanobdellota; class Nanobdellia; order Pacearchaeales; family GW2011-AR1; genus SICU01. The sequence continues at coordinate 1,541 of CAYJRP010000017.1, forward strand.
GAGAGCTGTAAGTGACCCTATTCTGCTGGGCAGTAAGCTGGGCTTTATCCACAAGCATTCTGGCGTCGGACGAGATGCCGGCGGCAGTGGCAATAATGTGCTCGTCAATCTCATAAATCTTATTGGCGCTTTCAGGAGCAATTAACTTGTCTCTTATTCTTCTGTCAGCAATCATGACAATCCCATCCTTGCAGGAAAGCCCGATGCTATTGCTTCCAAGTTTGACAGTTTTCTCGGCATATTCAACTTGAAGCAAATGCCCGTCGGGAGAAAACATTGTCGCGGCTCTGTCATAACCCATTGCCTGATGCTGCATTTCTGTTGGAACTTCCATTTTTTATTACCTCAATAAAATTAGATATCAAGACTTTAAATATTCGAGTATTTAAAAGTTTTTATTCATCGTTTTCAGCCTCAAACCAGCGTTTATCCATCCCATTCAACCTTCTTTCAAGCATTTTTTTAACACACTCCTCTCTTGTCTTACCCAAAATATTTCTTGCAACCAACTGGTCAATAGTGTAAGCCACCACGCCATAAAATGACAGAATTAGAGGAGGGTCCTGATGCACGTTGCAAAATTCTGGAGGAACCAAGCCTTTTTCATCAAACTTTACAGGAGAATATCGCTCTCTCTTACTATCTTCTAAACCTATTCCAATTCTTTCCAACATTCTTAATTTATTCTCTGTATCTCTGTAAAACAGCTCTTTCAATAACCTCTGTTGTACTGCTCCCAAATAATTGCTGGTCCACAAGCGCGCCCACTAACCCAATGGTTTCTTGACTAAATTCAGGGCAAACAATAAATCCTCGCCCATTTATCTGGTAATGCAATCGCTCTTCTGTCTCCATTATTTCCCCAATCCTTTCAGCGTTCCAGAAACCCTCAAAACCCTCGCATCAGAAGAAGAAATAGCAAAAGCAGCCCTGACATTATTAAGCTCTTTTCTGTCCACAGCCAGAATAACTTTTCCATTTTCGGACTTTAAAAAAATAGGAGAGGCTTTAGCCCATCCAAGAATGCCAATATAGTCCAGAATAGTTTTCTCAATATTGTCTTTAGTCCCATGAATAAGCAAGTATCTTCTGTGAATCTTTGCAGACGGTTTTACTTTTAACATTTTTTTATACAATCTGGTTTCCAACCAGCGAGTTTATAGACTCCGCTATTGCATTGCTTTCCAAAGCAAAGCCAAGAGCTTCAGCATCTCCGACCTTGAAATTATTCATTCCAATCACTTGGCCTTTTTTATTTATTAATGGTCCGCCTGAATTTCCAGGGTTTAATGTAACATCTGTCTGTATGTAAGAATTAAGCCCGTTAGGTCCTGTTCTATGAACAGCAGAAACAATCCCTTCAGTCACAGTAAATGCAAGTCCAAGCGGATTCCCAATTGCAATGACTTTCTCGCCAACTTGCACCCCGTTAGAATCAGCCAGCTCAAAAGGCTTCAAATCAAAATCTGCCTTTAAAATAGCAATATCTTTTTCTACATCAGTGCCAATCACCTCTGCAGCATAATTCTTACTGTCGTAAGTATTTACATTTATAATCGAGCTGTCAGAAACAACATGATAATTTGTAATAATGTAGCCATCTTCAGCTATAACAAAACCTGTAGCAGAAGAGACATCAGTGCTTACAGTAACCACTTTTTTTACGGCATCTTCAATCACAGCGGAAAAATCATTCTGCGTGTTCTTTAACAGGTCGATCTCCCTCTCGAAATCTTTTCTTTGAGAAGAAATAGATTTTACAATCTCTCCAATTTGGAATTGATTTTCTTGCCTCAAATCATTAATATAATCAAGAATCCCGCTCTTCAGCTCGTTTTGAGTTGCAATTATTCTTGCATTTTGAGAGCTGCTAAAAACAAAAATAGCCACTTCTATAATTAAGAGCATAACTACAGCCCCATACAAAATATTTCTGTGCCTTTTTAAGTGCTTAATATGGGGATGAAGTTCCTGTTGTTTTGCCACCTTTTTTACCATTCAATAAATTATGAAGAGAGGTATTTATAGCTTGCTTCTGACTTCTGTAAGCCATTCGTTTAAGGCGGTATAAAATTCTCTATTTCTGCTTAAGTCATCTTCAATTACTTTCTTATTTTGATTTTTTACAATGCGCAAGTTCTTTTTGGGAGTAAATATTTTTATCGGCGTAACTGCAATACCCGTATTAGATTTACTATCCCAGTGATTAATAGGAAATATTTTTTTCAAGCCATTATCCCATGTCGCATCAACAATTTTCCATTTACCATTTAATTTAATTTCTAGGTAAGTATGTGTGCAATCAGGGTCGTGAGGCACACCCATAACCTTTTTTGGCAATAGCAATGAATTCCACAGAAATACACAAACACGATATCTCATAATATATCCACTTTTTGTAAGCAACTTAAACAATTTATCACTTTTACCGCTGCAACAATTATCATTTTTACCATAACCTAAAGGGATGCTATAAGGAATATCTCTGACCTTCTCAAATATTTTAGCTAAATCCATAATAACATATAGAAGCAGCCTATTAAAAAACTAACTACAAAACATTATAAACAATATGTTCTTTTACTCAACATGTTAAAAATTCATGGTGTGGGCGGATACGACGAAGTCGGAAAAAACATGACAGCCATTGAGCATAAGGAAGACGTCCTTCTATGTGACGCCGGGCTTTATTTGCCAGCAGTAATTAATGTCAGCGAGCGCGAAAAAATTCCCACAGAGCACAGCATGCGGGCAATCGGCGCGCTTCCAAACGACCACTACCTCGAAGAGGAAAATCTCCGCAATAAAGTTAGGGCAATCCTTATTTCTCATGGTCACCTCGATCACGTCGGAGCAACGCCTTACCTTGCTCAGAGATACAAAGCAGGCGTTTACGGGACTCCTTACACTATTGAAGTGCTCAAAAGTTTAATGCAAGATAACCCCAATTCCCTGCCAAATAAGCTTCACACCATCCAGCCAAATGGTCATTCAATAGTCAGGGGCAAGGAAAATTATAAAGTGGAATTTATCAACATGACACATTCAACTCTTCAATGTGCGATGGTTGCAGTCCATACGCCAGACGGAGTTGTGCTGTATGCTAACGATTATAAGCTGGATAATACCCCTGTCCTAGGAGATAAACCTAATTATAAAAGATTGAAAGAATTAGCAAGGCAAGGAATCAAAGCATTAATCGTCAATTGCTTATATGCTCATGCAGAAAACAAAACTCCTTCAGAGCAAGTAGCGCGCAGTTTGCTTGAAGATGTAATGCTAAACACAGAGAACCATAAATCTGCCTTGATTGTAACGACCTTTGCCTCGCATATAGCAAGATTAAAATCGATAGTGGATTTTGGTGAAAAGTTAAATCGCAGAATAGTTTTTGTAGGAAGGAGTTTGCATAAATATGTTACAGCAGGCATAAAAATAGGCCGAGTTCCGTTCAAAGATAAAATAACAATGGCTGCATATAAGCGCCATAAGGAGCATACATTGAAGCAGATAAATGCAAACAGAAGCAAATATTTGCTCGTATGCACTGGGCATCAAGGAGAAGAAGGCTCTGTTCTGGATAGAATCTCAAGAAACACATTGCCCTTCAAGCTGCAGGGAGATGACCACATCATTTTTTCTTCAAAAACAATCCCCGCACCTGAAAACATTGCGCAGCGCACAGAGTTGCAGAAGCGCCTGAAACAATTTCAGCCAAGGATATTTGATAATGTGCATGTTAGTGGGCACGGTGCAATGGAAGACCTTAGAGATTTAATCAAAATAACTAATCCAGAGAATATCATACCCTCGCATGGCGACCACTCCAAGACAATGTTTGGACAGAGTCTTGCCGTGGAAATGGGCTACAAAAAGGATTATAATGTCCATCTTCTTTCCAACGGAAAGGCTATAATGCTTAAATAAGAGGTTAAAATGAGGTCGGATATTTTAGGAATATTAAAGAATGCAGTGGACCGAGGAGAAGACGTCCGTAAGGTTGGTCAATCATTGGCTAACGCAGGTTACCCTATAGCAGAGGTTCAAGCAGCAATGGACGCTCTTGGCGGAGGAGTAATCGGAGCTCTTTCACAGTCAAGTCCAGCCCCACAGTCGGCCACTCAAAAACAAATAGTTCCTCCTCAAGTCCAAGCGCCAAGGCCAGCAATGCAACCAGCCCAAACACAATCCAATTTCCAAATGTCAAGACCAATAATTTCCGCGCAGTCTCCGATTATGTCACAAGCATTTCAAATGCAGCAGCTGCCATCAATAAAGCCAGAACAGCCGCAGCACAAAGGAAAAGCGAAGCTCATTATTTTAACAGCAGTTTTATTGGTCCTTATAGCAGCCTTAACAGCAGCCATCATGTTTAAAGATAAAATAATCTCTTTGTTTTCATGATGGTTTACGAGCCAGCAGAAGATTCTTATCTTCTTGAATCATTAATTAAGAAATATGTAAAAAACAAATCCGTTTTGGATGTGGGTTGTGGTTCTGGCATTCTTGCACAAGCCGCGCAAAGGGCAGGAGCAAAATCTGTCTTAGCAGCTGATGTAAATCCAGACGCAATAAAGTTGCTAAAAGAAAAATGCATTAATGCAGTAAAATCAGACCTTTTTTCCAAAATAAAAAAGTCTCAAAAATTTGACTTAATTTTATTCAATCCTCCTTATCTTCCAGAAGATAAGAGAGAAGATAAAGAAAGCCAAAGAGCAACAACAGGGGGAAAGAGGGGAGATGAGATAATAATCAAATTCTTAAAGCAATCAAAAAACCATTTAAACAAAAAGGGAAAAATTTTGTTATTACTTTCTTCATTTACACCACAAGATAAAGTAAAGTCGCTATTAATTAAAAACAAAATGGCTTACAAAATCATTGCGGAAAAAAAGCTTTTCTTTGAAACCTTGAAGGTCTGGGAAATCGAGCACAATAAAAATTAAAAACAAGTTATAGCCAATCCAATTATGATAAAAGCAGAAAAGAGATATATGGATGCTGCAATTCAGGCAGCGTTGCAGGCGCGGCAGAGTGGAGACTATGCAATAGGGGCAGTAATTGTCAGAGATAATCAAATAATCTCAAGTGGCGCAAACAGGGTAAAAACAGATAATGATCCAACAGCGCATGCAGAAGTTATTGCGATAAGGGGCGCAGTAAAAGTCATGGGCAGCAGGCATTTGGAAGATTCAATTTTATATTCAACACACGAGCCATGTGTTATGTGCTGCGGAGTAGCGTATTTCTCAAGAATAGAGGGAATTGTATACGGAGCAACAAGGGATGACATGAAAAGCTATAGGATAATTAGTGGAAACGCTGATTGGTCATGGTTGCCAAGCCCAGTTTCTTGCAGGATGGTTTTTAATAAAACAGAAAGAGAGATATTCATTGTTGAAGAATTTATGCGAGAAGAATGCAGAAAGCTTTTTCATTCTTAAACCACAATAAATAATATAAAGTCAAATTTATATGAATTGAGATGATACGAGTAAGAGATTATTTGGTTGCATTGAGGTTGGAAAAAGCGGTGGGCTCACGAGGAACTTGTTTTGGAGTTACTGAACCAATTCATACTTGTATTGATAGGGATACTTCATATCATCCTCCAAAAGTTGAAGACATGGAAGAAACAAGATTATCATTAATAAAAGATATAACTGAGATATTGAGCAATTATATGCAGAACAGGACTTCTCTCCTTTAGTTAACCACAACAATCCATAAAAACCTCTCGCAGTTTCAAACTTTATGAGATTCGCGCACCTAGCCGATTGCCACTTGGGTGGCTGGAGGCATCCAGAGTTGAGCAAGCTCAATTTCGAAAGCTTCAAATATGCTTTGGATAAGTCAAAAAAAGAGAAAGTTGACTTCATGCTCATAGCTGGAGACCTTTTTGATTCAGCTTATCCTCCAATAGAAACAATCAAAGATACTTTCGATGAATTTCGCAAGCTGAAAGAGGCAGGAATCCCAGCATTTCTAATAGCAGGCAGCCACGACTATTCTGTGTCAGGAAAAAGTTTCTTAGATGTTTTGGAAAAAGCAGGATTCATTATAAATGTTGCAAAGTTTGAGGAAAAAGACAATACAATAATCCTTCAATCCACAATTTACAAAAATGTAGCAATATATGGTTATCCAGGAAAGAAGTCCGGCTTAGACATCTATGATGTAGCAAGAATAAAACTTAATGATGCTCCGGGATTATTCAAGATTCTAATGCTCCATACAACAATGCAGGACGCCATAGGCTCTTTGCCAATTCCTGCAGTAGACCAGACAAAACTTCCTAAAGTAGATTATGTTGCCCTAGGGCATCTGCATCTTTTATATGAAAGAGACAATAGAGTATACGGCGGACCAACTTATCCAAATAATGCGTCTGAAATAGAAGACCTAAAGTACGGATGTTTTTACATAGTAGACACCCTGGGTTCAGTAAAAAGAAACGAAATAAAGCTCAAGGATGTTATGGTTCTAGACTTAGAAATAAAAGACTCAATAATCGGCACAGACACAATACTGGAAGAATTAAATAAACACAACCTAAAGGAAAAGATATTGATTTTAAAAATTAAAGGAGTTTTAGAAAGAGGGAAGCCATCAGACCTGGATTTCACAAAAATAGAAAGCCACGTCAGAGCGCAAGGAGCTTATTCATTTCTAAAAAATACAGCAAAGCTTTTCTTTCCAATAGCTGGAATAGATATAGAGCCGCAATCAGAAAACTTTGAAGACGAGATACTTCAAAAATTCAAAGAGCAAAACCCTCACAAATTTAATGATATGATAGATCAGCTTATTTCAGTATTGAGCATGGAAAAGAAAGAAGATGAATCTTCAAGAGTCTTTGAAGACAGATTAATTTCAGAATCGAGGAGAATAATCTTAAAGTGATACTTAGAAAGATAAGCCTCAATAATATTAGAAGCTACAAAAACGAAGAAGTAGTTTTCCCAGAAGGAAAAGTTCTATTAGCCGGAGACATAGGCTCTGGGAAAACATCCATTCTTTTAGCAATAGAGTACGCTTTATTCGGATTGCAGCCGGGTCAGAGAGGGTCCTCTCTTTTAGCAAACGATTCAGAAGCAGGAGGAGTAACGCTAGAGATGGACATCGAAGGAAAAAAAATAATTATCGAGCGCGGTTTAAAAAGAACATCAAAATCAGTAAATCAGGAATACGCATTGATTACGATTGACGGAGAGACAATAGAATCCTCTGTCACGGAAATAAAAACAAAAATCCTGGAGTTATTAAATTATCCAGTAGAGTTCATAAGAAAAAATAATCTTCTTTACCGTTATACTGTGTATACGCCGCAAGAGGAAATGAAACAAATTATTCTTGAAGATGCAAATTCACGCTTAGATGTGTTAAGGCATGTATTCGAGATAGATAAGTACAAAAGAATAACTGAAAATCTTCAAAGGCTGACATCCAAGTTGAAAGAGGACATAAGGGTCTTGCAGGTCCAAGTAAGCAGTCTCGAGGATAAAAAAGAGAAATTATCATCAAGCTTAAAATTTATTAATATTTTAGAAACAAAGTTATCGGAAAAAGAATCTGAGTTGGTCAAAGCAGTCTTTCAGAGGAAAGAGACAGAAAAAGAAGTTGAAAAAGTTAATAAGCTGGTCATAGAAAAAGAAAATTTCAAAAAAGAAATAGAAAAGACACAAATAATGATTTCAAGTAAATTAGAGACATTAGCAAGTACGAATAAAGACATCAGGGAGACAGAAGCGAAAATAAAAATAAGCCATGAGGAAGTAGATGAATCAAAAATGTCTTATTTGATTGAGGAAATCAAAAAAACTGGCAAGAAAATAAGCAGTTTGAGCTCTTATCTGATAGAAGTTTCGTCAAAAATAGATTCATTGAGAAACAGGAAAAAAGAGGAGCTCATAAAAAAGAACAGAATTTTTGAAATAGATATATGTCCAACATGCCTGCAGGACGTTCCTGAGGCTCATAAGCATAATATCTTAAATGAGGCGGAATCCAACTTAGTCAAAGTAGACAAAGAGGAGAAAATTCTTTCAGAAGAAAAAGATAAAATATCCGTGGAGCTGGAAAAAGAGAATGCAAATCTTAAAAGACATGAAGAAGAAAAGAACAAGCTGGAAATTCAAAAAATAAAGCTTGGCGTAATAAATGCAAATAAAAAAGATTTATCCGAGTTAGTCAAGACAAAAGATTTTCTGGAGAAGGACATATCTTTTTTGGGAACCCATTTGCAAAGTCTTAAGGAATCAACATTAGAGTTCACCAAATTTGATAATCTTCTTGAAATCAGGAAAGATGAGTTGAAAAAAGCGTTCGGTTTGGAAAAAACCAAGGAAATCGAGCTTGCCGAGATAAGAAAAGAATTAGAGATTACAAAAAGAGAAATTAGAGTGTTAGAGAGCGATATAGTTGCAATAGAAAAAATAAAACTGCAACTAATTGAGATAATTGACTTAGAAACATGGCTGTCTAATAATTTCCTAAATCTTATAAATTTCACAGAAAAGAACATCCTAATCGCGCTAAGAAAAGAATTTACTAAGATGTTTAACAAATGGTTCTCAATGCTTACCTCTGATGCATTTGAAGTTTATTTAGACGAAAGTTTCTCTCCGATAATTTTACAAGGAGATTTTGAATTAGATTATGCATATCTCTCTGGAGGAGAAAGAACAGCAGTCGCCCTAGCATATCGCTTGGCGCTAAACCAGTTAATTAACTCAATATTAAGCAAAATAAAAACCCATGGGCTAATAATTCTAGATGAGCCCACAGATGGATTTTCAGACGCACAGTTAGACAAAGTTCGCGACATCCTGCAAGAGTTAAATGTCAGGCAGCTCATAATTGTAAGTCACGAGCAAAAAATCGAAGGCTTCGTGGATAACATTATCAGATTAAAGAAAGAAAATGGGGTTTCAATGAAAGAAGTGGTGCAATGATAGAATTATTAAATATCTAAGCTTATTTTAAGCGCAAAGTCTACTTTTTTCATCAACTCTATATCAAGAGCACCAATCTTCTTGATAATTCTTCCTCTATCAATAGTTTTTATTTGATTAAGCAATATCGCTGAGTCTCTATCCAATCCTCCGGACTCTTTTGGAAGAAAAACATTCGTGATAAACTTTTTACTTTTTATTGTTGAAGTAATAGCAGCAACAATTGTCAAGGGGCTGTTTGCGTTTGAAACATCATTTTGAATAATCAAACAAGGTCTTATTCCGCCTTGCTCATTGCCTCGGACAGGAGCAAGATTAACAAGATGTATTTCTCCTCTTTTAATATTCATCTGAATCCAACCCGTCCAAAAGAGTTCCATCCCACTCTTTTGCTACTTTAATATCCTCACCATACATCTCTTCGCATTGCTCCTTGAGAAGCATTGCCAATTCTTTTTTATTTCTCTTTTTTTCCTCAATCAGTTTAACAATAATGTTTTCGTAGCTGTCGCCTGGTTTTTCTTTTAAATCTACCAGCATTCTTTTCACACTTTCATTCAACTGAATAGTGCTAATTTTGTTTTCCATGTTGCCTATAGATTATCTATAGTTTATAAATTCTGCCTTTTATTGAAAACTTCTTTCAAGTGGTAACAGATTAGAAAGATTTAAATAGTCATTCTTTTTAGAAAAACCATGCAAACAAAAGTAGCCCAAGGTATAATTGCCAGAGAAGGTAGAACCTACCTAGATGTTCCTCATCAAAAAGGAATTTTATCCTTTGTATCTCCTGAATTTGGCCCTGATTTTTATGTAAATGTCGCAAGCCAAATTAACGAAGCAAGATTAACACAGCCAATAATGGAGCAAAACGCTTCGTTAGTTCATGCTGCTTGGCAAAATCCTAAAAAGAAATATTCTGCTCAAGTTATTAACCTAATGAAAAACAATTTGCTTTGGGGTTTCAATGGACTATTGTGGATGCCACAAGAAGGAGTTTATATTCAAGACAGACCTGAAATCAAAGCCGGAACAGTTATTATGAATAGGGAGGATTTAGTCGCTAAACTAGAAGCAAAAGACCCAGCAGTAAGATTTGTTCCTTTCGGATTTAAGACAGAATATCAAACTTCAAGAGAATTAGAAAAGAACGAGTTTGTAAAAGCTCTTGCAGGTGAAGAGGGTGCTCAAAAGTTAGCAGAAGTCGCTGATAAATACAACGGAAAGCCATATGTTGCTGCGTTTACAAAAGATTCTATTAAAGAGCCAACTATGCGCGTTGCGAGGTTGGGCTCCGACTGGAGCTTAGGCGGCAGGCTTTGCGTCTACGGCGCCTACTGGCTCGACGACGGGGACGGTTGCGCTTTTGGGGTACATGCTCCTAGTGCGCAAAAAATTTAGAGCAAGATTTATTAATTCTGTAATCTTTAGTAATTCGTCTTAGGGAGGTCTGAGCAACCCATGAGCTAAGGCTACACGCTAGGTACGAATCAAATTCAACTTCGACATTAAGTAACTTATGCGAAATATGAAGAGGTGGTGATTTACTTTCACGTACTTTGCTACGTAACTGTTGCGAGGTTGAACTCCAACTGGAGCTTAGACGACAACAGGCTTAACGTCAACGGCAACAACTGGAACGACAACAGGAACGGTTACGCTTTTGGAATAGCCTTAGCGCCTAAGACAAATGCAATGAAATGCTACAAACAAATTTATGGAGAGATTATCTCTTTTGAAAACCTAATTCTTGCATGGAAAAAAGCAAGAAAAGGCAAAACAACAAAAAAGTACGTCATTGAATTTGAGAAAGAATTATTTTACAACCTTCTCGCTTTGCATTATGAACTCAAATTTGAGGCATATAAACCTAAACCCCTGCAAGCATTTGTAATCAGAGACCCCAAAACAAGAAAGATACATAAATCTGACTTTCGCGATAGAATAGTTCATCATGCCATTGTTAATGTTATCGAGCCTATTTTCGAGCGAATATTCATCTACGATTCTTATGCCAATAGAGTGGGTAAGGGTGCTTTAAAGGCAGTACAACGCTTAGATAGTTTTATTGAAAAAGTTTCACGGAACGGAAGAATAAGCGGTTGGTTTAGTAATAATCAAGTAAAAGGATATTGCCTTAAAGCAGACATAAAGCATTATTTCAAAAATATCGACCATGAAATTCTTATAAGTTTTTTAAGCAGAAAAATAGCAGATGAAAAAGCCCTAGGGCTGATTAGAACAATTGTTGCGAACTCGGACACCCAGAGAGAGAGAGAGAGTAATTGTTTAGGGCATGCCTTTAGGCAACCTAACCTCGCAGTTTTTCGCTAACGTTTATCTTAATGAATTAGATTATTTTGTAAAACATGAGTTAAAGGCAAAATATTATATTAGATATGTAGATGATTTTATTATATTGCATAAATCAAAAAAGCAGTTAGAAATTTGGAAGACTAGAATAAACGATTTTTTGTTGAAGAAATTAAGACTAACATTACATCAAGATAAATCCAAAATCAAGCCAATTTCTCAAGGGATAGACTTTGTTGGTTTTAG